>JAYVQV010000060.1:0-11408 GCA_043776855.1 Limisphaerales bacterium
AAA
The DNA here is from genome assembly GCA_043776855.1 of Limisphaerales bacterium. Lineage (GTDB taxonomy): Bacteria > Verrucomicrobiota > Verrucomicrobiia > Limisphaerales > UBA11358 > UBA11358. The sequence continues at coordinate 4 of JAYVQV010000060.1, forward strand.
CGGCACCACGCTGCCGAAAACTTGCCGGCCTTTTGCGCTGGGACGCGAATAAACAATTTCAATGTCCGTCGTGCCGACGCGCTGCTTGAGCGTGCAAGCCGGGCTGGCGGCGGGGAATTCGATTTTGGGTGCCTGGGCAAAGGCGCTGGTGAAACCCAGCGCGACGGCGAGGGTGAGGAACAATGATTTAATTTTCATGGGATGGTAATTTGGTTGCGATGAATTGTTTGGTTGGAGGCAGTAATTATTTTTGCACGGTGAACGCTGCGGAAAATTGCGTGTTCGCCCAGATCAATTTAATCACGCCGCCGCCTTCAGGATTTTTTCCAACTGACATGGTGAATTGATCCGCCGTTTTATCCGTCACGTCCTTCTTCAAATCCACGCGCGCCAGATCTTGCTTCTCGTCATACGAGTTCGGGCCGACGCCCCATTGGCCGACTTGCTTATTGATGATGAGCTTGGCGGTTCCGTCATCCTTGGGCAGCGTCCACAGCGTGTAAGCGCCCGCCGGAATCGTGGTGTCGCCGATGACGAGCGGCTTCTGCGTGATGAGCGTGGTGGCCTCGTCCGCGCCGGTGCGCCAGACTTTGCCGTAGGGAACCAGCGTGCCCCAGATTTCGCGCGCCTCGCCGGTCTTGGGATTTTTTGTAAAAGGCCGGCCATAGGTGACGGTGACGCGGTTGCCATCAATCACCGAGCTGACGGTTTCATGCGGGCTAGTGCGTTTTTGCTGCGCCATCAACGGCAGGGTGCTGGCGAGGAGGGCGGCGAGGAGGAACAGGGATTTTATTTTATTCATAGGATTTGGGCTGATGTCTTATGGATGACGTTGGGTTCGGGATAAAGGTAACCAAATCCATAATTTTTACCAGCCGCCGATCCGAGAAAAAGCATCAGGGGAAAATTAGCCGGTAGAAAATGCTCTCGTTGGCCGGGGTGACGGAAACCGTCGCGCCATTCGTGGCCGCTGTTCCAGAAACATCCGACCAGTTTGTGCCGAGTCCGGCGTTGAGCAGATTCGTCTGCACTTGCAATCGCCAGCCGACATGGCTCGCGGGCCACGAGAGCGAAAGGAGATTGCTGGTCAAACCATAAACCAAAGCCGGCGGATTGGTGGCGGTGAGCAACGCATAGCCCACGCCGTCATACCAGGTGCGGTTGTTCACGGTGGTGACGGGCGCGTAGTCATCAATGAAAATAGAAATTTTTCCATTCGCGCTCGCGGATGCCTGGCTCAAGGCGGCTTGATACATGAGGCGTCCGCTCTCGGAAATAATTGTCGGCGCCACGGAAAAATTGACGGTGTTGGAAACCAAAATGGCGGCGGTCGTGGTGATTCCCATGAGGCTCGAACCGCTGGTGCCGAAGGACGTGAGTTCACCGGCGCTGTTCGTCAACCCGGCGCGCAGCAGCCATTGCTCGGTGGCGCTGGTGATGGTCTTGGACCAGAAATAGGCGTAGAGAAAATAATTTGCGCCGGGAACGAGGTTGGTGATGGTGGTCACGAGGCGCGGGGCATTTCCGCCGGCTGAAGCCGCCGCGCCGCCGGATTCGAAAATATTTCCGCCGCTCGCGAGGGGCGAACGCTCGTTCCAGTTGTTGGTCGTCGCGCTGTTCGCTGGTGGGGCAAATGTGCCGCCGTTCGTGAGCGTGGTGTTTCCGTTCGCGCCGGAGGTGGCGTCAACGTAAGTGATCTTGGACGACGCCCCGGAATTTGTCGGGGATGAATTGGTCGGCACCGGCGTCGTGAACAAGCCGACGATGGCACACGCGTAGGACGTGTAGCTGGAGTAAGTGCCGCGAATCCACAGCACGCACGGCTCGCCGCCGCGACGGCGCGGGATGTAGGGGCGTAGATTATCCAGCGCGGAATTGGTGGTGATCTGCGTCCACGAAAAATTCAAACCGCCATTCGTCGTGACGCCGCGCCAGATTTCGTAGCGGCTGTTCGCGCGCAACGTGACGTTCGTGGTGTCGGTGAGCGCGAACGGATTTTGCGCGTTGCTGGAAATATAAATCGTGTTCGCGTCCTGCGGGTCAACGCAGATGCCGCCCGCGTAATCATTTTCGGCGGCGTAAATCGGTCGTCCCGCTTGCGCGATAAATTTTTTCTGCCACGCCGCGCCCGTCCAGCGCGCGTAGTAATAATAGATGCGGTCGTCCGTGCCTTGCGTCGGGCCGGTGACGAGGTCGCGCTGCACGGTGAACACGCAGACGGGAGCGCCGTTCGTTTGATACGACGTTTCCCAGCACCACGCGCGGCCAGTCGGAATCCAGTTGTCGGGGCTGGGCGAATCGGCGTCGCTGTATTGATAGATGACCGAGCCGCGTTCGCCGGCGTCGTGGAGGATGGGCAGCGCGGAATAATTTTTTACGAACGTGCCATCGGTTTTGTAGAACGCGCCGCCGGAATAATACATGTGGTAAAGCGAATTCGTCGCGTCGCGCGGATGGCCGTCGGTGTAAAGAAAGTCGAGGCGGTTGGTGTAATCGGAGGCGTATTTGACGTAGGGGCGGATGCTGCCGCCGGTGCCGGTCTGGATGAGGATGGTGGGCGATGACCAATTGGTTGCGCCGTTGGTCGAGGTGAAGACGGTGGGATTAAAATTCTGGTTGCGGCAGAAGTTGAAAATTTTTCCCGACTCGGCGGAAAGTTGAAACGGGTTTGCGTAAGTCATGCTCGCGCCGGAAGCGGCGAGGTTTTGCTCGGCGTTCCAGCCGGCGGCGGAAACGGGGTTGGTGGTGTTGGAGGTGCGGTAGGAAAAATACTGGTCGCTGATGTGGCGCGAATAAACCGCGAGCATTGAGCCATCGGATTTCACGAGGAGGCCGGGGTTGTCATGGTCGTCGAGCTGGGTGAAGCCGCTGCTGAAAAGATTCGTGGCCTGGCCGGATTGCAGATTGAAAACGGCCAGCGCCGATTTGGAATCGGCAGCGCGGACGTAGCCGAAGTAAAGCTGGCCGTTGTAGAAGAGCGCGCGCGGGTCGTTATACCAGGTGTAGGAACCGTCGGCGATGAGCGTGGCGAAATTGGTCTGGGCGTGGGCGGGAAAAATTCCGGCGACGCCCAGCGCGAGCGCGGCGAGGAAATTATTTTTTGCGAAAGGATTCTTCACTTTGAAAAAGGAACCCGCCCATTTTTTTTGGCGGGTTCCGCGTTTTAGAACGGATTAAATATAGCCGTGGCTGTTTTTCGAGCCGGTCATGAACCGCCGAGAGGTCTTGGACTGCGGTCCCGATGGCATCGGGACCGCAGTCCAAGACGCTGCCGCGACAATCGCCACAACCAGTTAATCTCGCGGCGACGGTTCTAATTAAACTGCCATGATTTTCAGGACGCGAACGCATCACGGATAAATCATGCGATAGAACACCGCGCCGTTCGCCGGGTTGATCGTGTTGGTCACGGAATTCACCGAGGCCGCGCCCGCCACGTCCGACCAGTTGGTGTTCAGGCCGGTGCTCAAGGAATTGGTCTGCACCTGCAAACGCCAGCCGAGGTGATCCGTCGGCCACGAGAGCGTGAGCACGTTGCCGCTGACCGAGGTGGTGATGTTGGTCGGCGTGGTGTTGACGCCCGCGATGACGCTCAAGACGCCGTTGGTGAAGCTCCACAATTTGCCCGCGCCGGGCGAACCGGTGAGGTTGGTGAAGCCGCCGGACTGCGTGGTGGCGACGAAGTTGGTGAATTTATCCCCGACGTTCAGCGTGCCGGAAAGATTCGTGGCGAACAGCGTGCCGCCGTAGGTGACCGCGCCGGTGATGAGCACATGGTCGTTGGTGTTCGCGGTCTTGTTGACTTCGAGGACGGTCGTGCCAGCGAGCGCCACGTCGCCGACGATGGCCAGCGCGCCGATGGAACTGCCGGGCGAGAACGTGCCGCCCGCGAGGACAGAAACGGGCGAGTTGATCGTGCCGTTGCCGCCGAGCGTGCCGCCAGCCACGGTCACAATGTTGCCGGAGGCGATGCTGCCGTTGACGAGGAGCGTGCCGGCGCTCACGGTGTTGGTGCCGACATGGCTGTTGTTGCCGGACAAGGTGAGCGTGCCGTTGCCGAGCTTGGTCACGTTCATCGCCGTGGCCGTGCCGTTGGCGAGCGTGCCGATGATGTTCATGTCGCCGCTGCCCTGGAAGGTGAACGTGCGCGTCCCGCCGGCGGCGGAAGTGATCGTGCTGTCGAGGTTCAGCAGTCCGGCGTCGGACTGGATCCAATAATTTGCGCCGCCGACGCCGATCGTGATGCCGCCGGACAGCGTGTTCGTTCCCGCCACATTTTGAACCGCCACAACGCCGACGTTGCGGCCGGTCAGCGTGATGGGCTGCGGCAGGCTGACGCTGGCCGCCGTGCCGTCCACCTGGAACGTGGAACTGCCGCCGTTGTTGTTGCGGATGTTGATGGCGGTGACGTTCTGCAAGGCCGCGCTGCGGGCGATGCGCGTGGTGCCGTCGCTGATGGTCGTGCTTCCGCCGTCGTTGTTAAACACGCCGGCAAAACTATTCGAGCCGTTCAAGATGAGCAGGCCGGGGAACCATTTCTGGATGTCACCCGTGCCGGAAATTTCATTCGAGATGGTGAGGGTCGCGCCCGTGTCCACACCGAGGACGGACGCCGCAGTGAGCGCGATGCCGCTGCGGCCATCGCTGATCACCACGTTGCTGCCGGTCATGGCTTGCAGGATGCCGCCGTTGAGCGTGACGCGGGCGGGCGTCCAGGCGCCGGGGGTGGTGCCGAGGGATTTCACATCGCTGATGCGGTAAGCGCCGCCGTTGATGACGGTGTTGCCCGCGTAATTGTTCGAGGCGGCAACGGTCCAAGTGCCGCCGTTGTTCGTGACTGCGCCGGTGCCGAGTGAAAGCGGTCCGGCGATACTGCCCACACCGCCACCGGCGCCGGCGAGGAGCAAGCTGGCGTTGGCGGCCGCGCCGTTGATGCCGGCCAGGTTGGTCAGGTTGAGCGTGGCGTTGCCGTCCAGGTTGAGCGTTGTGTTCGCGTTCAGGGTGATGGCGCCGCCGTAGGTCGTGGCACCGCCGCCGCCTTTGTGCAAGGCACCGGAGCCGAGGTTGTTCAAGCCGGAGCCGCTCAAGGTCAGGCTTTCATTGTCCACGTTGACGTTCTGCGTGATGAAAAGTTCCGCGCCGCTGGCGACGGTGGTTCCCGCCGCGGTGCTGCCGAGCGAGGCGGCGTTGGCCAAGAACAAGCGTCCGGCGTTGATGGTGGTGAGGCCGGTGTAACTGTTGCTCGCGTTGAGCGCCAAATCACCGGTGCCACTTTGAGTCAATGTGCCGGTGCCAGAAATCGGATTCGTGATGACCAGCGCATCGGTGCGGTTCGCGATGAGCGCGGCGTTGTTCGTGATGCCGCCGCCGCTGATGGCGCCGGTGGTGCCAGCGTTGCCGATCTGCAACGTGCCGCTGCTGATGAGGGCGGCGTTGAACAGGCTGTCATTTTCCAACACCAACGCGCCGCTGCCGGACTTGACCAAGTTCGCCGCCGCCAGCGAACTGCCGGTGAAGTTGAACGTGTTGGTGCCGGTCACGGTGACGGCGTTGGCGATGACGGGTGTGCTGATGTTGATCGCGCCGACGGTCAGGGCGGTGTTGTCAAAGTTCGCGGAATCGCCGTTGAAAAAATTTGTCGTGGAGGCGGGATCCCAGTTCGGCGTGCTGTTGATGTCCCAGACATTGTTGACCCCGCCATACCAAGTGAGGCTGGCGGACGTGTGGTTGATGAGCAGTTCCAGCGTCTTGGCCGCGCCGTTGGTCACGATGGTGAAGCCGCTGGGAACGGTGATGTCCGTGGGCGTGCCGGTGAAGCTGCCCGTCCATTTTGCAAGGGTGTATTTGCCGCTGCTGGCGGGAATCGCATTCAGGTAGCTCAAGTTCAACGTCACCGGGCCGGCGATGGTGAGGTTGCCGTTGACGACGGCGAAATCATTCACGCCGCCGCCGATGGTGACGACGTTCGCGAGGTCGTAGTTCAGGAAACTGCCGCTGCCGAGCGTGAGGTTGCCGTTGGTCAAAGTTCCCGCGCCACCGAGATTGCCGGGGGCGAGCGTGCCGGTGCCGGTGCTGGCCGCGCCGGAAACCGTGCCGCTGCCGGAAATAACCTGACCGGAGTTCAAGGTGAACGTGGAGGACAAACCGGAGACGCTGAACGTCGCGGCGGAACTGATGACAATGTTTGTCGTGCTGCCCATCGTCGCACTGCCGGTGAGCGCGAGCGTTCCCGCGCCGACCGCCGTGCTGCCGGTGTGGTTCGCCGCGCCGCTCAACGTGACCGTGGCGCTGCCAGCTTTGGAGAGCGTCAATGCGCCGCCGCCAGAATTTTGGAGCGTGCCGCCGAACGTGCCGCCTTGATTATTGTTGCCCACGCCGAGCGTGATGGAAGTAGCCGTGGTGTTGTCCACCGTGCCGCTGCCGGTGAGGCCGTTGAGCTGCACGTTCACGCCGTTGAGGTTGACCGTGCCGTTGTTGAGGAGGTTGCCCTTGCCCGCGCCGTTCGGAAGTGCGCGCGAATTGTTGAGCTGAAGGATGCCCGCGCTGATGGTGGTGTCGCCAACATAATCATTCAAGCCGCCGCCGAGGACGAGCGTGCCGGTGCCGTTCTTGGTGAAAGAACCCGCGCCGTTCCAGTTGTCGGAAATCACGCCGCTGAAGGTGAGCGTGATGGTGTCCGCCACGCTGACCGTGCCGCTGCCGGAACCGCCAATCGGTCCAAGGCGGACGCCGCGCCGCGTGTCCAGCGTGAAGGTGTTCGAGGCGAGCAACGTGCCGCCATTGAGAATGATATTTTCAGGATTGTAGCATTGCGGAACGCCGCCGAGGTTGTTGTCCGCCGTGACGCTGACCGTGCCGGCGTTGATGAAAGTTCCGTTCGCGTAAGTGTTCGCGCCGGAGAGGACGAGCGTGCCCGCGCCGGTCTTGGTGAGCGATGCGCCGGGGCCGTTGCCGGTGAGGTCGGCGTTGGCAACGATGCCGGGAACAAAGAACGTCGCGCCGCTGTTGACACCAATCGTGCCGTTGCCGTAACGCGAGGTCGGGCCGAGCGCGATGCCACGGTTGGCGCTCAAGGTGGTGTCCGCCGTGGCGTTGAGCGTGCCGCCGTTGATGAGGACGGAGGACGGCGTGGCCGCGCCGGGAACCGCGCCGAGGTTCGCATCGCTGCTGATGTTGAGCGTGCCGCCGACGATGCTGTTCGTGCCAGTGTGCGTGTTGCTGCCCGCGAGCGTGGCGCTGCCGCTGCCGGCTTTCGTGAAGCTGATGTTGCCGGTTCCGTTGTTGGTGATGACGGAATTGACGGTGAGGGCGTTGGCGGAATTATTGATCAAAACAATTTCACCCGCCGTGTTGTCCGCGCCGCCCGCCGTGAGGAGGCCGGAGTTCGCCGCCGTGCCAACGGTGAGGCTCTGCGCGGTGGACGGCAGCAACACGCCGCCGATGGCGCCGAGGCGGAGAATTCCCGTGGCGGCATCCACCGTCGCCGCCGTCGTGGTGTTCTGCAAAAGTGAATTTACGGTTGTGACCGCCGCGCCGAGGGCGATGTTGCCGCCGCCGCCCGCGCTGTTCAAACGGACGTTCGTCGCCGCGCTGTTCGCAATGGTGCTGCCGCTCGCCGCGATGTCCGTGTAGCCGGAGTAGGCCGTGACGGCGGTGTCGGCGGCGGCCGCAGTGCTGTGCGCCCAGTTCGCCCCGGCGACCGTGGCGTAACCGCCGAGGATGCCGTTCACATCGCTGCTGTCGGTGTCCGCGATGCTCGCCGCACCGAAATCCACCACGCCGCCGCGTTGCCGCGTGATGGCATTCATGCGGAGGACGGACGTGCCGCCGCCGCGCGTGACGCTGGAATTGCCCACGCCGATCACGGTCGAGGCCACAACTTCAGTGTGTGAACCGTTGGTCAAATTCAGGATGCCGCCGGCGAGCGTGAACGAGTTCAAATCTGACAGCTTGGAATTGTTTTGCGTCGCGTAATCGAGATTGAGCGTGCCTTCGTTCAAAATCGCGCCGCTCGCGGTCAGGGTGTTCGTGTAATTGTTAAAACCGGAAAGGGTCCAAATGCCGCTGCCCGCCTTGACGATGGCGATCGCGTTGTTCGGTGTGTTGCTGACGCTGCCGCTCACGGTTCCGCCGCCGCTGCCGCGCAGCACAAAATAACGCGGGCCACCCGCACTGCTGGAAAGGGCGATGCCAGTGGGGCTGGATGCGCCGGAAAATGTCAGGCCGTTCGCGACTTCCGACTGCCAATGCGTGTCCTGACCGCCGGTGCTCTTGGTCTGCGTGCCGGACATGACGTTGTTGGTGCCGAGGTTGACGAGCACGGCGGAATTATTATTACGACCGAGGCTGGTGATGTTGTTGGTGATGGTCAGGTTGTTCGTCACGATCTCGATGCGCGAGCTGGTCTGGCTGCCTTGCCCGCCGGACATATTGACGTTGCCCCAGCCGAACGCGGTGCTGGAACCGATGCGCACTGCCGCCGTCGTGTTCGGGTTGTTGCCACCGACGTTGAAGTTCGTGAGGCTGTTGTTGCCGGAAAGCGTGAGGATGCCCATCGTGCCGTTGGCGGCGGAATTCGCCAGCGTCAAAGAGCTGTTGCCATTGAGAAATGGAACGATGTTCGCGCTGATGGTGGCGCTGACGTTCGCGGTGATGGTGCGGTTGGTGAGGATGAGATTGTAGCCGCCACCCGCAATGGTGTAGTTGCCGACGCTGGGCGCATTGAAAATGATGCCGAGGGAATTGATGTTGGTGCCGAGCGTGATCGTGCCCGCCACGCCATTTGAGTTGCCGATGGTCGGCGTATCGGGCGTGAAGATGTTGAAAGTGGCATTGGCCGCGCCGGTCCACCAATTCGCGGTGTTCGTGTCCCAAGTGCCGGAGCCGTCTTGCGCGCCGCTCACGGCGGGGGTGGCGTCCCAAGTGAGATTGGCGGCGGAGGCCAGCATGGGCACGGCGGCCAACGCGGCCATGAGAGTTTTGATGAGGGCAGTTTTTTTCATGAGGTTAGCTTGGGTTGCGATTGGAATTTGAGAAACCGAGACACCCGGCTCGTTGGTGGTAAATCAAGTTTTGGGTGGCCGTTGGATTCAACCAAATTGTTGCCACACCTACCGCCGATGTCCACTATCCAAACGTGTAAATGTTGGTGACATAACCGTCAGATTTTGGCGGCTGGTTTTTGTCCGCTCCCAACCGTCATCGCCAACCCGGCGCGAGCTTGAAGTCCTGCAACTGCTCATCAAAGGCCGGAGCAACCAGGAAATCGGTTCGTCATTATTTCTTTGCGAAGACACCGTGAAGGCTCACTTCAAAACTTTGTTCAACAAACTTAAAGTCCAAGACCGCACCGAGGCCGCCATCAGCGCCATCCGCCTTGGCATTGTGCATTTGGAGTGTGGGTGAAAACTGTAATTAGTTGTATTCGTCCAAATTGGAGACCGTGTCTTTGATTGGGCCAAACCAAAAGTTACGCAGACTCCCGGCCACTTTCATGTCATGAACCTCTCGTTTCGCAGAAATAATTTCCCGCGATGCAATGTCAAAGAAGACAATATAAATTGAGCAAACCGAATTGAATCTTTCTGAACTAGTTGTTTTTTGTTTTGTAATGGAATCAATGGGTTGGTGGTGAACATTGGTTAATTCATCAACGATAAAAACCAAGCCAAGCCCGTTCGTATTATCCATTTTGTAAGAACGAACTTTGTTAGCGATGTCGCCTTTATTAATTCGCGTCTCAGAGGCTCCAGGTTTTGGATGTGGAAGAGATGCGAGTTGATCTGGTGTCACTTCTTTGTTTCGCTCCATCACTCCAAAAAAATCAACACGCACGCATTTTTTTAATTCAACTCCAACCAAGTTTACTTCTTCATCAAGGAACAAAATATTCCATTGCGTAAACAGGTTTGGTATTGCCGCATACGATTTGGAGTTGGGCATTAAAACAATGTTGGTTTTATCATCAGTAAGCCCAGGCGAGAGGAGTTTTGAACTGGTGAGATTATATTTGAAGGTTGGACTATCTCCCACCACACGAACCATGGAATAATCTAACCCAGCCCACACGACAGTTTCGGAGGCCATCAGTGTATTTTTAATCTTCTCGGCGTTTGCAAAGCTGCAAACACAAACAATAACAAGCAGGGTGGTAATAAGTTTTTTCACAAAATAGGTGTTTTAGAATGTCGGAACAACTGACTGACTGCGGCCAATCAAGCAGCGACCAGATCAGCTTCCAGCGGATTGCTCTTCTTGAATTTGCTCACGCCCATGACACTAAAACCAATCACCTGGCCTTTGGCATCCACACGTTCCATCACGGCGTCATGCTTGCTCTCTTGCATATGACCGGCGGCGTCTGAAAATCTCACTTCGAGAAAATCAGCCTCGGCGTCGAACCAGATTTTTACTTTGTCGGCCATAAGTCACCTTTAAGAATCATCTGCTGCGGGGACGTATTGGTGAGCTTGGAGCCGATTGTTTTGGTGGTTGAAATTTAATCAAAGTTTCATCCGCATCTTTAATTGGGCCAAACCAGAAGTTTTGGAAGCTGGCTCCAGATTTAATTTCAAACTCTTCCCTGTTCGCATACAAAATTTTTCGCGAAGAGATGTCAAATAGAACCACAAATACGGCTCCAGAATTTGGATTGTGAAATGACGAGCTAAAGGAAGATTCAATTAACTTGTCGACAACAAATACCAAACCGAGTCCGTTTGTTTTCTGTAGGCTGTATTCTCGGACAGTGTTCGCAATGTCGGTTACAGTCACATTGGGCTGGGGAACTAGTTCGCGGAGGTTTTTGGTTAGGATAATCTGATTCGTCGAAATTGTTTTATTTCGTTCGGTAACTGCGTTGATATCAACCTCAACATTTTTGCCCAACGCTTTTGAAACGGCTTCAATTCTTTCGCCCAAGAAAAGTAGATTCCATTTTACAGGCATGGCGGGGAAAATTTTTGCGCGTTCCGTAAAGCCGAAGCCCGATTCTGATTTTGCACGGCCAATCATTTTGACCATTGAGTAATCTAGGCCAGCCCAAACAACGGTGTCAGAAGATGACAATAGATTCTGGTCTTGAGCTTTTGCTTGGTTACAGAGCACCAAACCCAAAAAAACCGGGATAAGTTTTCTAACAGTCATAGTGTTTCACTTCGTGGTTGCTTTTTTATGATTTGCACCAATACCGCCAGCCCCCGTTCCGCCTGCGCGACGTAGGGATTTGTTTTGTCCCAGACGTAGCCCGCCAGCACGGAACAAATCTGCCGCATGATGTCCGGGTTTTTGTTCGGCGCGAAAAAAATTGTCGGCAGCTTGCCGTCATACCAGCCGGCCACATACGCGCGGAAGGTGTTGATGCCTTGCATGACGTGGTCGGCGTATTCCGTCTGCCAGTCCACCGG
>JAYVQV010000061.1:0-2904 GCA_043776855.1 Limisphaerales bacterium
GTTGCTGGATGAATTGGAAAAAGTGCTCGGCATCGGCGCGTTTCCGGTGAACTGGCCGATCGGCAACGGCTCGGATTTTCAAGGCGTGTATGACCGGCACTCGAAGACGATGCACACGTTCGAGCGCGTGGTCGGCGGCAAGTATCGCGCGCCGGTGGCCGTCGGCAACCTGCACGACCCGGAGGTGCGCGGCAATTTGAGCGAAGCGGACTGGAACAAGACGGTTGAAGAATTGGAGATGCTCGAAATCGCTGGCGAAGCCTTTGACGAAGCGGCGGTGCTGGCAGGCAAGACGACGCCCGTGTTTTTCGGCAGCGGCGTGAATAATTTCGGCGTGCAGCTTTTGCTGGATGGTTTCCTGAAACATTCGCCCGCCCCGAAATCGCGCGTGATGGGCGGCATTGAGATTTCGCCGGAGAATCCGGCCTTCTCCGGTTTCATCTTCAAGATTCAGGCGAACATGGATCCGCGCCATCGCGACCGCATCGCGTTCATCCGCGTTTGCTCCGGCAAGTTTGACCGTGACATGACGGTGCATCATTCGCGTTCCGAGAAAAAAGTCCGACTCTCCAGCTCGCACAAACTGTTCGGCAACGAGCGCGAGACGGTGGATGAGGCGTATCCCGGCGATGTTATCGGCCTTGTCGGCCACGACGGTTTCGGCATCGGCGACACACTGACGACCGACCCGAAGATTGCCTACAAGGAGATTCCACGATTCACGCCGGAAGCTTTCAGCTATCTGCACAATCCGAATACGGGAAAATACAAACAGTTTCGCCAAGGCCTTGACCAGCTTTTGCAGGAAGGCGTGATTCAGGCGTTGTATGTTCGCAATTCTTCCATCAAAACGCCGCTGCTCGCCGCCGTCGGGCCGTTGCAATTTGAGGTCGTGCAGTTCCGGCTCGAAAGCGAATACGGCGCGGAGTCGCGGCTCGAAGCTGCGCCGTGGAGCGTCGTCCGCTGGCTGCCGACGGACATCACGGAAGATGACTTGGACGCGCTTTCGCTCCCCACCGGCGCGAAGATGGCTTACGACATCGGCAAGAATCCCGTCATCCTGTTCCAGAACGAATGGTCGGCGAATTATTTTAACGAGACGAACAAGAACACGCCGCTGTCGGCGCTGCCGGTGCAGACGGCGCGGGAATGATTTTCTTGGCGACAGTTTTTTGTCCTGCATTTTCACGACACGTCGGGCCAAGATTTCCGTTGCCAGAACTGTCACCCGGAATTAACTTAAGCGTCACAAAGATTTTCTATGATGAACGTGGCCAATCAATCAGCTTCCGCAAACGATTTGCTAAAAAACTCATCGCTCTACCGCGAGTTTCAAGCCGAGCGCGAGGAGATTCTCCGGCACAAGTGGATTGAGTCCGAGAAGGCCGGGCGCGACATCGGCTTTGAGCAGGCGCTCACCGACTGGATCATCAAGCACCGCGCCATCTGGCGGAAAAACCGGCAGGCGCAATCAAATTAAAAAACCCGTTCCTTTAACGCGGCCCTGCGAGGCGGCGAAGGAAAAATGAAAACGAATACAACCACGCGAACCAGCCCCGGGCAACGGGAGCCGTTCGCGATTTTGTTTTTCCAATCGTCCTCATCGTCTTCCTCGCTTGGCTTTTTGAGGACGAGGATGACGATGAGGATGATTGCCCACCACCCGCATGCCTGACTCCACCCTCATCCTCGACGCCACTGCCATTCAGCGCGCGCTTACGCGCATCGCGCACGAGATCGCTGAGCGGAACGAAGCGAGCGGCGACGTGGCGCTCATCGGCATCCCCACCGGCGGCGTGCCGCTCGCGCAGCGGCTCGGCAAAATTCTCGCCGGCATCTGGAACCACGCCGTCCCCGTCGGCAGCCTCGATGTCGCCATGCACCGCGACGACTTGGATCAACGCGTCGCCCCCAGGGTTTTTCCCACGGACATTCCCTTCGACGTGACCGGCAAAACCATCGTGCTCGTGGACGACGTGCTGTTCAGCGGCCGCACCACGCGCGCCGCGCTGGACGCGCTGAATGATTTTGGCCGCCCAAAAAAAATCCAGCTCGCCGTCCTCGTGGACCGCGGCCATCGCGAACTGCCGATCAAAGCGGATTTCGTCGGCAAGAACGTGCCGACCGCGCTGAATGAAAAAATTGCCCTGCTGCTCACCGAATCCGGCGCAGCGAAGGATGAAGTTGTGCTGAAGAAAAAATGACGAATGACTAAATTCTAATGACTAAAGAATTCTCAAATGCCCCAATGCCAAATTCGGACTTCGTTCATTCGACATTCTTTAGTCATTAGGATTTAGAAATTAGTCATTCCAAAATTATGTCTTGGACCAAAAAACATCTGCTCGACATCGAATCGCTCACGGCGGAAGAAATTCTCACCGTGCTCGACACCGCGCGCGGTTTCAAGGCCGTCGGCGAGCGCGCCATCAAAAAAGTTCCCGCCCTGCGCGGCAAGACCATCGTGAACCTGTTCGTCGAGCCGTCCACGCGCACACGCATCAGCTTTGAACTCGCGGCGCAACGGCTTTCCGCCGACATCGTGAATTTTTCCGCCGACGCCTCGTCGTTCAAGAAAGGCGAGACGCTCAAGGACACCGCGCTGAATCTTCAGGCGCTCAATGCCGATTTCATCATCATCCGCCACAGCGCGAGCGGTGCGCCGCATTTTCTTTCGCGCGTGCTCGACGCCCACGTCATCAATGCCGGCGATGGCGCGCACGAACATCCCACGCAGGCGTTGCTCGACACGTTCACCATTCGCGAAAAAAAGGGCCGCATCGCCGGGCTGAACGTCACGATTCTTGGCGACATTCTTTACAGCCGCGTTGCGCGCTCGGACATCTGGGCGCTCACCAAGCTCGGCGCGAACGTCACGCTCTGCGGCCCCTCGACGCTCGTGCC
>JAYVQV010000062.1:0-2891 GCA_043776855.1 Limisphaerales bacterium
GGCGAACATCCAGCCGTCCAGCCGCGCCACGAACCGGATCTGTCCATGCTCAAAACTAAACGTCACCCAGCGCGGCAACGATTTTTCGCTGGCGAACAAAGTGCGCGAACCGTCCAGTTGCCGCAGCAAATTTTCCATCACGGCGGGCGGACAACTCGCATCCGCGCATTGCACGGCGAGCTTGCCGTTGGGGCGGCGGAGTCCGCTGGCGAGAATGCCCATCTGATTCACGCGCTGCGGGAGCCATTCTTTCACGGGATCTTTCACGCGACGGCTCCTTTCGTTTCGGCGGTCGCCACGCGGACGTAGACCAAACGGTCTTCACGCGCCTGCGCCACGGCGCGGCCTTCGGGAAACTGAATCTCCAGCCGGTCAAACGCGCCGAGTGAAACCGTCGTATTAAAAATAGCGGCCTGTTGCGCGACGGCCATGAGCCATTGCATCCGCGCCTGCGCCTGATCGCAACCGTCGTCGTAAAGCGGCTGGCCATCCCCGGCGCAGAGGAGCGTCTCGCGGACGAGCGAGGCAGCCTCGGTGAGCGGCGCGAGCGTGGTGGCGGGCGCGTCCATTTTCGGCGCGGCGATTGCGCCCGCGTGCGCGCTGGCGGCGAGCAGCATTTCCCAAGTGCCGCTCAACGTGCGCTGGGGCGGCGTCTCGAACGGCACGAGTTCAAACGAACCGCCCGGCAGCGAAAGCAATTTTTGCAACGCGCGTTCGCCCATCAGTTCTCCGCCCGCCGCGTGAATAATTTGTCCGTCCTCAATGTGAATGCGTCCCAGAATCTCGTCGTTGCAAATCTCGATGACGGAAGAATTGCGCCCCACACATTCCATCTGGATCACGTCCTGCAAGCTGACGCGGCGCAACATTCCCTGAAAGCCATCGCGCGGCGACCAGTTGAGCAATTCGCCCAGCATGGTGAACACCGCCTTCAGGCCTTCGGGCGAATGGGTTTTCTCGATGAATAATTCTGCGCCCGCCGCCAGCGCGGCGGCGCGTTTCTCCTCGGTCACGTCGCTCGTCATCACGGCGATTTTCAGCGCGGGATAACGGCGGCGCATCAGGCCAGTGAACTGAATGCCGTCCAGCACGGGCATATTCACATCCACGACGAGCAGTTTAATTTCGCCGGTCTTGAGAATTTCCGTGGCGGCATCAGGCGAACTGGCGGTGTGAATTTCCCACGCGCCGTCGCTCAACGCCGCGAACATATCGCGCACCGCCTCGAGCAGCTCGCGGTCGTCATCGAGGAACAGGACTTGATGTTGCGTGGGCTTCACTTTAATTCATCGCGTTCAACGCCGCCTGCGCCGCCGTGCGCACGGAAAAATCCGAGTCGCGCAGCGCCGCCGCGAGGATGGTTTTTGCGCCGTGTTCACGGACTTTGCCCAGCGCCACGGCGGCGGCCAGGCGCATCGCGCTCTCGCGGTCGAACAGCATGTCCGCCAGCACCGCCGCCGCCGGATGCGGCGGCAATTCCACCGTGAGGTTCGCGGAGCCGGACGGCGCGTCGTCCTTAAAACTTTTCGGATCAATCCGCATCTGCTCCAGAACTTTCGTCGCACTGTGGCGCACCCAGTAGTCGGGATGCTTGAAGGCATTTTTTATTTTCGGCAGCGTCGCGTGCGCCGCCTCCGAATCTTCCCAGTGCCGGTTGATGGTTCGCAACGCCCCCGCCGCCACGGCGCGCACGCTGCTTTCCGTGTCCATCATCGCCTGCACCAGCGGGCCGATGGCGAGCGGGTCGCGGATTTTATCGAGCGCCTTGATGGCGCTTTCCCGCACGTCGCGATCAGGATCAAAAACCATTTCGCACAAACCCTCCACGGCGGAACTTTCACCGAGAAAACCCAGCGCCTCGGACGACGCTTTGCGAACTTCCCACGAAGTATCCTGCAAACATTTCAGCAGCGACGGAACCGCGCGCGCCGCCCCGCACCGTGCGGACGCCTCCACCGCCGCGCCGCGCACGCTGGGATTTTGGTCCGCCAGCAATTTTTCCACGTCGTGAAACGTGGCGGGATCACCCATGCGCTCGAGCGTGCCGAGCGCGGCGATGCGCACGGCGGGGCTGGTTTTCTTCAACGCCTCGCGCATCGCGGGCAGCACGCGCGGGTCGTTGATTTCGGCCAGCGCCTTCACGGCGGCGAACTGTTTGTTCGGCGCGCCGTTGCGCAACGTGTCGAGCAGCGGCCCCACGCCTTCCGGCCCCATCGCGATGAGCTGGCTCAAGCTGCCCATCGCGAGGATTTGCAAAATGCGCTGCGAATCCGTGCCGGGCCGCCAACCGAGCCGGTTCAAACTGCGCGCACCGAGGGAGCGGACGATGGGGTCGGGATCGCGCAACAGGCCGACGAGATGGTTGACCGCGAGCGGGTCGCCGAGATGCCCGAGGGTTTCCGCCGCCGCCGCGCGGGCGAGCGGCACGGAATCACGCAGCATCTGGATGAGCGGCTCCACGGCCTTGCGGTCGTTCACCGCGCGCAAACCTTTCGCCACCGTGCAGCGGATGCCCGCGTCCTTGTCCTGGAGCGCAAAAATCAGCGGGCCGATGGCCTCCGGGTCTTCCGACTTCAACAACTCCTCCACAATCGCGAGGCGCGACGGCACGTTGCCCATGCGCAGTTGCTGATAAGTCCACCAAAGCATTTTTTAATTTGGAAAAATTTGTAAGCGGTGGAATCCCCGCTTCTGATTGAAAGAAATTTGTGGGAACCGCCCGTGATTATCCAGCAGTAAATCAAGGGGCTGGCCGCTTGGGGTGCAGCTTGACCCGGTTGTGCTTCGCGCTGAATTCCACTCCCTCGCCTCCTCGGAGGAGGAGCAGCGACAGCGGCTATGGACAGGGGAGAGGAGGCCAATGGTTTACGAAATTAAAATCCCCTCTCCCC
>JAYVQV010000063.1:0-11303 GCA_043776855.1 Limisphaerales bacterium
CGCAAGGCGCGGAGAATCGTTCCCGCCTGCCCATCAACCGCCGGAATTTTATTGAACTCACCCCGAAAATGAATTGCGCCATCCGGTTGCTGGGCCAGACCAAAATCCACCCGCTCCCGCGTCACGCGTTCGAGATCGGGAAACAACCGCGCAATGGCATGAGCGTAGTGATAAACATGGCCGCAGGTGCCTTCGCAGCAGCCGACTCCTTCCCATCCGTAAAAGCGTCCGTCGGCGAAGCGGTAACAGGTCGAGCTGGCGAGAATGGACGTGTTCAATATCGTCCGGTCGAGAAACCAGAACGGCAGCGTGGAATCATACCATGTGTCCCGCCACAATTTCGTTTCTGCCGCGAGTCGAGACTGATGCTTCGCCACATGATCCGCCACCGCGCCCGCCGAAGTGAAGCGAGTGGAGTAATGGCGACCGACCTTGCCGAGCTTGGGCAGGGAAAGATTCGGGAAATGCCACGCGAGAATAAATGTCACCCCAGCCGAAGCGCCGGGTTTCAATGCGACTTTCCGCGCCACCGAACCAATGAGCTTTTGAGTCAGCGGCACACTGGCCGTTTGCGCGGCGTTGGTGTCCAAGCCAGCCGCGCCCGGCTGGGCCGAGGCATTTCCGCAGTCGGAATCCGTGTCGCCAAGGAGCGCCAACGTCATCGTTCCAAAGTCAGCCTCTTCCGAGAACGGCTTTTCGCCAGGAGTTGATTCGGTAGCAGCACAGTCCAGGCGAATGACGCCACCAAACCGGTTGATTCGATTGGCTCGCTCACCGGTGTGTTTCGTTGTGCTATGGAGACCAATCGCGTTTTCCAGCCAGCCGCAGAGCTGCACTTCGATATCTTGAGAGCCATTGTTCTTGAGAGTGAATTCAAAAATCGTTGCAGGCAAAGAAGAATCTTCGGTATTCAACGGGATGAACGGCGAGAACACCTCCAACTTCACACTCACCGGCATCGTGGCATCGGCATACTCCACAATCCCGACGGGATACTCACCACGGAATGAGATGTCGCTCCAGTCGCCAAGCTGGAATTTTTTGGCCTGAATCTGTTCGCCGGATTTGACCTGCACCGCAAAGCCCTGTTCCAACGGCGAACCCGGCGTCAGCGGTGTGCGATAGTGGCCGTCGTCGGGCTTGGGGCGCTTCAACGGCTGATTAAAAATATCCCAGTGCCAGAGCCGCCCATCGCCGCCGAGATAAAGCTGCCCCGCACCAATGCCGCCAACGGGCATCCCGACATATTTCAGTTCACCGCCGCGCAACACGTCCGGCGTGCCGCGCGCGAACAGAGATTTGATCCAGTCCGCCGAAAGTTTTTTATCAGCAGGAACAAGATGCTCAAAATCCTCACGCGTGAACGGCCCGGCCATTGCGGGCAGATTCGAGAACGTCAGCCCTAACACGGCGGCGGCGGAAGTTTTGAGAAAATCGCGCCGTCGCCAGTCACCGAAATTTTCTTTGCCGGTCATAATTAGCAGGGGTCTTTCCTAGTTGAGCGGGTGGGAACGGGTTTCTTTTAGTAACAGGTGGCAGAGGTTATCACGGCGATGATTCCAGCGCCATTCGGATTCTTTGAGGTGCTGGTAAAACTTGCCAGTGCGGCGGCCGCGCTGTTTGGCGAGGCGGGATTTGGCGAAGCTCCAGAAGGATTCGAGGCCGTTGATGTGGCGGCGACCGCGCGCAAATTCATTTTCTGAATGATGCACCCGGTGATGTTTGAAGCCGTCGAGCACCAGTCCGTCGCAGGCTTTCCAGCCATCGGTATGGATGGTGGTCGCCCCTTTGACCTGGTGGTGAACCACCTTGATCAGCTCGGTTTTAGAACAGTTTGACACGATCTGCGAAAATACTTTGCCCGCGCGTTTCAACAGGCCGATGACGGGGATTTTCTTGGCGACGCCGCGCCCACGCCGCCCGCGCACCCGGCGCGGGCCAAAATAACTTTCATCAATCTCCACGCTGCCGCCGACAAACGGCCGGGCTTCCGCCGCCGCCCGCGCGACCACCCGCAGGCGGAGCAAGCCATATTTGTGCTGACGGTTCCCGCCTTCATGCAGGCAAGCAGATGTTCTGCCTGCGTTTCTATGATGACGCGCTTGCAGATCAGATTAAACGCCGCTTGTCTGGCACCGCGCTCCCAACGCTCTTTGGTCGTTTCCCTTTTGTGTTGAGTGATGGCATCAAAGGCATTTTGCCAGGTGCGGGTCGAAACGCCTGAATCTGTGCCGGCCAGATATGCCTTGGCAATCAGGAGATTGAGTTGCGGTTGCCGGGCGGCTTCATTGCGGGCGTTTAGCAAGGCGGTGGCCTCGGCACGGTCTTTGGTGTCCAAGCTTTCCTGTTTGCGAGTTTTGGTATCTTCGATGTAGAACCCCCGCCAACCTTGCGGCGGTAGAGGATGAAACGAGTTTTCATAGTTCGGACTTTTATGTCCAAAGCTATGCGAAAGCTCGTGGCTTAACGTGTATCAGCTACACAAACGGGCGGCGAATCCCGTCTTCGCGAGTGCGTGCCGGGTGATACTGGGGCAGTTGTTGAGTTGTAGCCCGGTAATGATTTCACTGGCACTTTCACTGGCACTGCCTTCCTCTGGTTACACCATCTTGCTGAAAATCAGCAAGATAAAATTGGTGCCGGTGGTGGGACTCGAACCCACACGACTTTTTATGGTCCCAGGATTTTAAGTCCTGTGCGTCTGCCATTTCGCCACACCGGCGGCAAACTCACGTTCGCAAAAGTTCCCAACAGGCGCAAGCAGCCGATTCGCGGGTGTGGGAACGCAACGGACACGACTACGCACAACTCACCGTGGAAAACGCCATCAGCGGTGAACAGAATGTGTGCCCGACCGTGTTGCTGCGCTGTCGCAAAACCATCGCGCCAGCCTCGACGAGGGCGAACGCGGGATTCGTCAGTGCAATCATTTTCCAGCCCGCGAAGTTCGTGCCGTTGAAAATCGAAACCCACGGCGCACCGGCGGCGGGCGACTGCGCGCGGACCGTGGTCACAGCAGCAGCGCAGCGACGAGGGCGGTGCGTATGAAGTTTATTGCATGAGATTTCTTGCGACCGTGGCGGTGTAATGACGCAATCACTTCTAGCCTTTTTTAATTTCCAGCCGCCGCGCATGGAGCGTGGGTTCGGTGTAGCCGTTCGGTTCGGAAATTCCTTTGAACACCAGATCGCGCGCCGCCTGGTAAGCGATGTTCCCCTCAAAATTTGGCGACATCGGACGGTAGTTCGCGTCGTGGCGATTTTGTTGATCCACGACTTTCGCCATGCGTTCAAGCGTTTCCGTGACTTGCTGCTCCGTGCAAATGCCGTGACGCAGCCAGTTCGCAATGTGCTGGCTGGAGATGCGCAACGTGGCGCGGTCTTCCATCAGTCCGACGTTGTTGATGTCGGGAACTTTTGAACAGCCGATGCCCTGATCAATCCAGCGCACGACGTAGCCGAGAATTCCCTGCGCGTTGTTATCGAGTTCCGCTTGAATGTCAGCCGCCGAAGGACGCGTATCACCGAGCAGCGGCAGAGTGAGAATCGCGTCCAGACTGGCGCGCGGGCGACGGGCAAGTTCTTGCTGCCGGTCGGCAACATTGACGCGATGATAATGAATCGCGTGCAGCACGGCGGCGGTGGGCGAAGGAACCCAGGCCGTGTTTGCGCCGGCTTGAGGATGGGCGATTTTCGCGGTCATCATCTGCGCCATGAGATCAGGCATCGCCCACATTCCTTTTCCGATTTGAGCGTGACCGCGCAAGCCGCAGGCGAGGCCGATGTCCACATTCCAATCCTCGTAGGCCGCGATCCACGGCTGTTTCTTGATGTCGTTCTTCCGCACCATCGCGCCGGCTTCCATGCTGGTGTGAATCTCGTCGCCGGTTCGATCCAGAAAACCGGTGTTGATGAACACGACGCGTTCTTTGGCGGCGCGGATACATTCCATGAGGTTCACGGTCGTGCGCCGTTCCTCATCCATGATTCCGACTTTGACGGTGAAGGGCGCGAGGCCGAGCGCGGTTTCCAACTGACGAAACAATTCGCACGTCAACGCCACTTCCGCCGGGCCGTGCATCTTGGGTTTGACGATGTAAATGCTTCCGGCGCGCGAGTTGCGAATACTTCCCCCACCCTTCAAATCGTGCAATCCAATCAAGCAGGTGAACATCGCGTCGAGAAAACCTTCGGGAAATTCCTTCCCGTCCCGATCCAGAACGGCGGGCGTGAACATATGATGGCCGACGTTGCGCGCGAACAACAGGCTGCGTCCGGGCAACGTCACTGTGCCGCCGTCCGGCTTGGTGTAAGCCCGATCTGGATTCAACGAGCGATTGAGCGAATGACCGCCCTTGTCAAAGCGCGCGGTGAGATTGCCCTGAATCAACCCGAGCCAGTTCGCATAGACGAGCGCTTTGTCTTTTGCATCCACGGCGGAAACGGAATCCTCAAAATCCTGAATCGTGGTGAGGGCAGCTTCAAGCACGACATCCTTGATGCCCGCCGCGTCAGTCTTGCCGATAAAATTTTCGCGGTCGAACAGGACTTCAATGTGCAGGCCATTGTTGACGAACAGCACGGCGTCAGGTGACAACGCATTGCCAGTGAAACCCACGAGCTGCGCCGCGTTTACCAGCGTCGTTTGCGAACCGTTCGCCAGCGTGACAGCCAGCGTTCCATCGTGAATCGTGTAGCTCTTCGCATCTTTGTGGCTGCTGTTTGCGAGCGGCGCGGCTTGGTCGAGAAACTCGCGTGCGAACGCAATCACTTTCGCGCCGCGAGCCGGATTGTAGCGTTCGGTTTTGGCGCAACCGTCCGTTTCGGGAATCACATCCGTTCCGTAAAGCGCGTCGTAGAGACTGCCCCAGCGGGCGTTGGCGGCGTTCAGCGCAAAACGGGCGATGCTCACCGGCACGACCAGTTGCGGCCCGGCCACCGAGGCGATTTCCGCGTCCACGTTCGCCGTGGTGACGTGAAATTCGCCGCCTTCGGGCAACAGGTAGCCAATCTCGCCGAGAAATTTTTTGTAAGCCGCCGCCGCGTGCGGCTGGCCGGCGTGACGGTGATGCCAGTCATTGATTTGCGACTGGAGCGAGTCGCGTTTTTTTAGCAGCGCATGGAGTTGCGGGCCAAGCTCGCCGTTGATTTTTTCCAGCGCGGCCCAGACGGCTTCGGGAGTGATGCCCAAACCGGGGCAGATGCGCTCGGTGAGCAAGTCGTTCAGTTCCGTGGCTGCCTGAAGCCCGCCTTGTTGGATGCGTGAAGTCATTTTTTATTTATTTGATTTGTTATTTTTTTCTTTGAAAAAGATTTTCCCCCGGTCAAGGCAGCTCGCGCCATTTCAAATTGCGAAACTTGACCATCCCCTGCCCCTTGAAATGTTGCAGCGCCGGCGGCAGACTCACGCTCGCAAAAGTTCCGCACGCGCGCAAGCAGCCGGTTCGCGGGGTAGTGTCCGAATTTGAATTCGGAGCGCGGGTCTGTGACCCGCAGCCACTTGGTTTGCAAACCGCCGCGCGGCGGCTCACAGAGCCGCGCTCCGCAAATGAGGACACCACCGTTCGCGGACTGTAAAAAAAACGTGGAACCGGAATCTCAAAACTATTTTTGGACGGGTTCCGCCGACCGCGTTTCCGGCGGGCCAAAATAAGATTTATCCTCGCGGCCAAAACTCAAAACAATTTTATCCACCGGCACACCCGGATCCACCATCCACAGTTTCAGCGTGTGTTTGCCAGCGACGGCGATCTGGTTCGTCGTGACGCCCAGCGCGGCGGCGCGGAGGACGTTGCCGCCCCAGACCTTGCTGTATTCTTCAGACTCAATGCTCACGATTTGCGGCGGCGCATCATCCACTGCCACGGCGAATCGCGCGCCGCGTCCGGGATAAAGCTGATGCACCGGCACGCAATAAACCGTCGCGGTCACTGCGCCGGTAGCGGTGGAAGTGAAATCGTATTCCAAGCACGGCGAACTGGCGGCGAGCGCGGCGACGTTCGTGATGCTCGCGGCGTTCGCGGGGAAAATCGTCATCGCCCTGCCCGTCCGCCCCAGCCCTTCAACGACGCGCCACGACGCCCCGCCCTGCTCCGCGTTCCGCGTGAAATGCGCGGCTTCCATGGAAACAAAACCATCCCGCTCAACAAACGCGCGGGAATTTTTTGCAGCGGAAGCGGGCTTGGAAAGTTTTTCTAAAACCGTCGTCACGCCGTTCGTCACGCGCGCAACTTCCGGCGGGCGTCCGGCCTTCATGTTGCCGGGCGTGTCCGACATCAGGTTGCGCCATTTGCCGCCGGCGAGTTGGGTGTTGTAAAATCTCGTCTCGTCCTTGATTCGTTCATGCGCTTTTTCCGCGCGGTCGGCGAACCGGTTTGCCGCCGGATCGCCCAGCGCGGCCAGCGCGCGGCTGCGTTCGGCGCACAGGATTCTTTCGTTTGCCAGCGCCGCGCCGCGCACCGGGTAGGCGACGAGTTCAAAAAAAGCGTCGCGAAATTTTTCCGGCAGCGCGGCGGCCAGCCTGTCCGTCTTTTCCAGCAGCGTGGTGAAGCGCGCGAGGCGTTCATCGGCTTCCGTCTCGGTGAACTTGGCGTAGGTCAGGTGCTCCGGCTTTACCGCGTTGTTCAGCAGATAATATTCACTGAGAATTTCCGCGATGGCGGCGGCCGGTTCCGCGCCGAAATTTCGTTCCGCCCATTGCTGGAGAAATTCCGGCTGCGCCACCACGTTGCCGTCGTGGGCGAGGCGCAGGAAATAATCCATGCCGATCTCCGCCGGTTTCAGGTCACCGACATTGAGAATCCAGAGGCTGCGCGCGTCGAAGGCGAGCGCCTTGCCCATCTCCTCGCCGATGAGTGCGGGCGGAATCGTGTCGAGCCAGAGATAATTTTCCGGCGCTCCCCAATACGAGACGTGATAATAAACGCCGGAGCCGCCGCGCCGTTTCTGCTCGGCGGGCGTGGGCAGTTCGCGGATGTAACCGTGGTTGTCATCCACCCAGACGAGCGTGACCTCGTCCGGCACGCGCAAGCCGTCACGGTAAATTTGCAGCACTTCCTTGTAAGGCACGAACGCCTGCGGCACTTCCGCGACGTTCGGGTTGACCCACTTCGCCAACAGTTCCCGCTGGTCGGTGAAGATTTTTTCCACGAGCGCGACCTTTTCCGGCCGCGTGCCGGCGGCCTGCAACGCGCCATCGTGAACGCCGCGCATTCCCAGCGTGAAAACATTTTCATATTGGCCGTTCGCCTGCACGCGCTGCTCCCAGTATTTTTTAATCGCATCAGGATTTTTTTGGTAGTTCCACTGCGCCGCCTCCGCTGGCGGCCATTCGCTGACGTTGTTGCGGAGCATCGGCTCGCAGTGCGATGAACCCATCACGATGGCGTAGTTGTCCGCGACGATTTTGTTTTCGGGGAACGCGTTGAACGGCTTGGAGCAGCCGTGCATCGCGGGCCAGAAATAATTCGCGCGCAGCCGCAGCAGCAGCTCGAAAATTTTCGCGTAAGTTTTCGGTCCGATGAATCCGTTCTCCGGCTCGAACGTCTTCGCCGCCCACGGCTTCATGCCGTAGTCCTCGTCGTTGATGAAGATGCCGCGATACTTCACGGCGGGCGGCCCTTGCGTGAATGTGCCAGCGGGGACAATCAAGTTTTCATGGTGCGACGGCGGCACGTCCGCCCACCAATGCCACGGCGAAACGCCGATGGCTTCGGCCAGCGCAAACACGCCGAACGCCGTCCCGCGCCGGTCGCTGCCGGCGATGACCAAGCCGGATTTCACGCCGGGCAACGGATTGGCAACGGTCGTGATGAGAAAAGATTCCCATTGGCCGCGAATGGCGTCGGCGCTGATTTTTTTATCGGCGACCAGTTGGTCAATCACGCGGCTGTGGCCGAGCGTGCCGATGAAGACCACGCTCTCGCCTTTCAGTTCGGAGGCAACCAACTTTGGTTTTTCTCCCGTCACGCTTTCAACATCTGCGATGAAATTCGTCGCGGCAATCTGGACGACGGTGAAGTCTTTTTCATCCACGCACACGCGCGCGGCGTGTTTCTCAAAGACGAGCTTGAAATCTCCCGGCGAAAAATTTTCCCCGACGCGCAGCGCCTGTGCCGGGCACAAATCGGGCAGCCACAGCACCAAGCCCAGCCAAAGCGACACCGGGGACAGGATGAATTTGAATTTCATAAACGGATTATCCGGCAAATCAGTTTTTTATTTTGGCGGCTTTGATTTGCGGCACGCCGAATTGGAAAATCAGCCACGCCACCACATACGCGCTCCCGCAAATCAGCATGATGGTTTTGTAGGAACCCTTGTCCTGCAACTGGGTGCTGACGAACCAGAAAAATCCCAGCGACACCAGCGACGCCAGCGTGCCGCCAAATCCCACCACCGACGCCACGGCGCGCTTCGGAAAAATGTCGGACACCGTCGGATACATCGTCGCCGACCAGCCCTGATGCGCCGCGCCCGCCAGCGCAAAGAAACTGGCCGCCAGCCACGCGCTGCTGACGTGCGGCGCAAGAATCACCGGCAACGTGCAGACCGCGCAGAGGAGCAGCGCTGTCTTGCGGGCGCGGTTGATGCCCCAGCCGCGTTTCAAAAACCACGCGCTCAATCCACCGCCGCCGATGCTGCCCAGCGCCGTGACCGTCGCAACGAATGCGAGCGGCAGGCCGAAACTTTTCAGATCGAGATGAAACTGGTCATGAAAAAATCCCGGCAGCCAGAAACCATAGAACCACCAGACCGGCCCGACCAGCACGCACGTTCCGTAGTAGGCCCAGGCTTCGCGATAACCGAGCAGTTTCGTCCACGGAATTTTTTCCTCCGCCGTTTCGGCGAGGCCGGTGCGGATGTGCGCGAGTTCCTCGACGGTGACGCGTTTGGATTTTTCCGGCGACTGGTAATAGATGAGCCAGAAAATCAGCCACACAAAACCCGCTGCGCCGAGCGAGATGAACGCGCCCTGCCAGCCGACGGTGAGAAACAGCCACGGCACGAGCAGCGGCGCGAAGATGGAGCCGACGTTGGAACCGGCGTTAAAAATTCCCGTGGCCACGGAACGTTCTTTCGGCGGAAACCATTCGGCCACGGTCTTGATGGCGGTGGGATAATTTCCCGATTCACCGAGGCCGAGCGCGATGCGCGCCGCGCCCCAGCCAAACGTCGTTGACGCGAGCGCATGGCTCATCGCCGCGAGACTCCAGAAGACGATGGCAAAAGCGTAGGTGGATTTGGTGCCGATCCATTCAATGAGCGGGCCGAACGCCGTCTGGCCGAACGCGTAGGCGGACTGGAAGCAGATGTTGATGAGGCCGAAATCTTTTTCGTCCCAGCCAAAAATTTTCATCAAGTCCGGTTTGAGCAGGCCGAGGACTTGACGATCCATGTAGTTGACGACGCACGCGAAGAACAGCAGCGCGCAGATGACCCAGCGGAATTTGCCGATGGATTTCATGCGTGGAAATGGAGCGCAGGCGGCCCGCCTGCGGTTGGTGGGGTTGGGGTTTGAACCGGCGGACGAGCCGTCCGCGCTCCGTTCGTTGCGCGGTTCATTTCAAAACCTCCAGTTTGGAATTCTTCACGCGAAAGGTTTTCAAAGCGTCGCCAGTCTTGTTTTCCACGCGCACGTTTTCAAACGAAATGTTTTCTGCGTCCGTCACCGCCACGCCAAGCTGCGACGTGATGGAAACATTTTTCAACGCGATGTTTTGCAACGGCATTTCCGGCAGGCCTTGCAGCACGATGGCGTTCTTCGCACCGCGACACATCAGGTTCTCGATATGGATGTCCTTGAACGCCGGCGTCGCTTCCGTGACCGGCGGGAAATTCGTTTCCGTTGTGGCCGTGTCGTCCAGCGGCGATTTGCCGCCGTAATATAAATTAAAATTGATCGCGTCGCCGGGGATGTCCGTCATGTTCACGTTGTGGATAAAAATGTTTTCCACCACGCCGCCGCGACCGCGCGTGCTTTTGAACCGCAGCCCGATGTCCGTGCCGAGGAAGAGGCAGTTCTCCACGCGCACATTGCGCACGCCGCCGGACATCTCGCTGCCGATGGTGAAGCCGCCGTGCGCATGATAGACGACGCAGTTTTCCACGAGCACATCCTCGGTCGGCACACCGATGCGACGACCGGGCGCGTCCTTGCCGGACTTGAGGCAGATGCCGTCGTCGCCCACGTCGAACGTGCAGCCGCGAATGATCGCGTGACGGCAGGATTCCAGGTCGAGCGCGTCGCTGTTCTGCGCGTCGGGTGAATTGCGGACCTGCACGTTGAGAATGGAAACGTCGTCGCACAGCACCGGGTTCAATGTCCAATTTGGCGGATTTTGGAAAGTCACGCCGTCGAGCAACACGCGCTTGCAGCCGATGAAGCGCAGCAGCTTCGGGCGCAGGAACTGATGCCCCGGCTCGTAGTCTGCCAGCGTGACGGAGTTTTGTTTCCGCAAGGCCTCGACAATTTTTCCGCCGGTCATCACTTCGCGACTCGGATACCACGTCGTGCCTTTTTCATCCAGCACACCGCCGGATTTGATGAGCGCCTTCCATTCGCGGTCGGAGAGCTTGTCGTTTTTCAATGGCCGCCACGCATCGCCGCCGCCGTCAATAATACCGCCGCCGGTGATGGCCACGTCTTCCAGATTCTGCCCCATGATGGGCGAAATGGAATCCACTTCCTGCACGTCGTTTTTGAAATCAATCACGGCGAGCGGATACAGTTTCCAGTCGCCGGAAAATTTCACGAGCGCGCCGCGTTCGACGTGCAGCTCCGTGCGGCTGCGAAATTGGATTGGCCCCGTCAGCCAGACGCCCGGCGGGACGATGAGTTTGCCGCCGCCTTTTTCCGCCAGTGCGGCGAACGCTTTTTCAAACGCCGCCGTGTTCAAAGTTTTTCCATCGCCGCTGCCGAAGTCAGCAAGGCTGACAGTGTTCGTGGGAATCTTCGGCGAGGCGGGTGTCGGGGAAATTTCCCCGGCCACGGCGCTGGAAAAAATTCCCAGCGCAGCCAGCAGGCCAAGCGCAGCGGCGGAGTTCAACCGGCGGAACGGCGGAGATTCGTGGTGCATGACGAAAGCTTACATTTTTTTCCCGGCGATTGAATTTCGATTTTCAGCAACAATCATTGAAAAGTGTGACGCTGGAAAGTTTGAAACGATTTTTCAGGACGAGCCTGGGTGCAGCTTGACACTGTGCGGTCTGGCTCCCTCGCCCCGCGAGGCACGAGCGGGGAGAGGGCTGGGGAGAGGGGATTTTTATTTCGCAAACCATTGGCCTCCTCTCCCCTGTCCATAG
>JAYVQV010000064.1:0-2875 GCA_043776855.1 Limisphaerales bacterium
CCAGGGACTCGCGCCGTTGAAGCTCGCCGCGTTCGACAATGGCGTGAACTGGACGCTCGGCCTGCCCTTCATCCGAACCTCGCCCGATCACGGAACGGCTTATGACATCGCGGGCAAAGGTATTGCCGATCCTTCGAGCATGATCGCCGCGATCCGATTAGCGAAGCAGTTGGCGGTGGCGCGCCGTTGATCCAAGGGTAAAGAATCGGCCGGGCCAGCCGAATAAGAATGGATGAAGGCAAATTATTTTTGTTCGTGGAAATTCTGGGTGTTGGTTTTTCCCCTGGCACTGATGCGCACGCCGGATGCCCAATCATCCCCCGCGCTCACTGTCAGCCCGTCAGTCATCAGCAACACCTATCCTGGCAACATCACGCTGAACATCACCGGCCTGACCAACGGCGAAACCGTCACCGTCCAAAAATGGCTTGACGCCAACGCCAACGGTTCGATTGACGCGGGCGAGCCGGTGATGGACGTCTTCAAAATCGCCGACGGCGGAGCGATGATCATCGGCGGCATCACGAACATCAATGTGCCGTTCGACAGCAACTCGACCACCGGCGCGATCACCACCACGCTGAACTTTGCGCCGCCACAGTCGGTGGAAAATGTGGTGGGTAAATTCATTTTCAAGCTGGTCAGTCCAACGGGAAACTTCTCGCCCGTGACGGCGACATTCACCGTGACGAACTCGGCCACGGCTCAATCCGTCAGCGGCTTTGTTTACAGCAACGGTGTTGCGCCCTTGCCCGGTGCGCTCGTGGTGGCGATCCAGCAACCCAATTCCAGTTACGCCGGTGCGACGGTGGCCGACGCCACGGGACATTATTCCCTGAACCTCAACGCCGGCACCTACGCGCTCATCGGGGGCGATCCCGGATATTATTATGACCAAGCACTCGCGCCGCTGGTCGTGCTCACCAACGGCGTGTCCGCCACGAACAACCTGTCGTTGACCAACGGCACCGTGACGATTTCGGGCAATATTTTTGACGCAGGGAACAGCAACGGCATCGGCGGCATGATGCTGCAATTCCAACAATCCGGCGGCAACCTGTTTGCCATCGGCTTCACCGATACCAACGGCAATTATTCCGTCTCCGTCGCACCGAGTTTCTGGAAAATCTCGCCCATCAAGGAGCGGCTTGCCCGCCGCGCTTATGTCAGCCCGCAAGGCAAACTTCAAGTGAACGCCACCGCCGGCAACGTGACCAACGCCAACATCAGCCTCAACAAAGGCAACGCGCTTTTCTACGGCCGCATCACGGACAATGCCAGCGTGCCGTTCGCGAACATCCAGTTTGACTGTGGCGACGGCACAAACAATCTCTACAACGCCAAGGGCGTCAGCGACGCGAACGGCTATTATGCCGTCGTTGCCCTGGGCGGTGTCAGCAGCGAGTGGAATGCGAGTCCGACCTCGGGCAACAATCTGGCGCTCGCCAATTACATCGTGAATCAATTCAACAACACGAACATCGCCCTCGGACAGGCCATCCTGCAAAATTACGTTGCCTTGCCCGTCACCGCCCACATTTCCGGCCGCGTTCTGGACAATTCGGGTAATCCGGTGACCGGCGTCTCGCTTTATGCGAGCCAGTTCACCGGCGGCAATAATTATTCGTCGCTGAATTCAGAGACCGACGGTTCGGGGAATTATTTGCTCGGCGTTGCCAACGGCTCGTGGCAGGTGAATTTCAGCTTTGGCGGCAGTAGCGGCCTGGACACGCACGGCTACGTTGACCTCACCGCACCGCACAACGTCACCATCCCGCCGACCAACGTGACCTTGAACCTCACCGTTTATCCGTTTGGTTCGTCGGTCATGACCCAGCCGCAGCGATTTTCATCCACGCAATTCGGCTTCAACCTCAACGGCTCCGTCGGCGTCACCTACGATGTGCAGACCTCCACCAACCTTGCCTCGACCAACTGGGCGACGCTCTTTTCATTGACGCTCACCAACTCGCCCTTCCCCGTCACGGACACGCACGCGACGAACAGTCCGCGCTTTTATCGCGTCAAAAAAAATTAGGAACGCCGGACGGGATCGGTTTGGTGGCCGCCCATCTGCCCGCGCGTCACGCCGAGTTGGTTCGACAGCTTCAACTCCCGCCACAGTTGCGCGCCGGAAATTTCCCCGCGCAGAAGCTGGCGATATTTTGAAAGGGTTTGCACCACCTGCTCCGGTGTTTCGTTGAGGAACTCGACGCGGAAATTTTTCACGCCCAGCGCGAGCATCCGCTCGACGAACTCCGCGCCCGTCTGTGCCTGCGAGTTGAACACCGTGTTGCGGCAGCCCACATCCGCCTTCAACGGATGTTCCGCGCCAACGCGGTCGCGCAACTTCACGTCGTGCTTGTCACACGGACGGCCGCAGTTTGTGTAGTCCGTGCCGGTGGAAAGAAACGCGCAGAACACGCAATGCTCCATGTGAAACATCGGCATGTGCTGATGGATCGTGACCTCAAACCATTCCGGCGGCGCGCTGCGCAACAGCCCTTCGAGCTGCGCGATGTTCAAGTCGTAGCTCGCCGTGAGCCGCTCCAGACCGAAGCGGTTCATGAAATGTTCCGCTGTCAGCGGGTTCGCGACGTTGAGCGAAAAATCTCCGCGCTTCCGATCAGCGGCAAAAAACGCGAGATGATCGTAGTTGCGGACGAGGTAGCCGTCCGCGTTGCACGAGCGCACTTGTTGGAGAATCCATTCTTCACCGGGTTTGAAAATACGCGGTGGAGCCACCCAGATGCTGGAACTGGGGGTTTTCGATTTGGGATTTTCGGTTACTGAACCTTGCAGTTCGCGGAAGCGCGCGACGGCGTCGCGGTAGTGCTTCGGGTTTTCGAATTCGCAATAAATTGTGCGCGCGCCG
>JAYVQV010000065.1:0-2868 GCA_043776855.1 Limisphaerales bacterium
CGGCACACTGTCGGTGTTGAGTAATTTCACATTCACCAGAAATCCCGGCAGGCTCGGCAACGCACCCAGCACCAACGCGAGCAAGGCCACCAGACTGAATCCGTTCGTGAAACGAAACTCGCCGTCGGCCTTGTAGAGCGCGGGAACATCCAGCGTGCAGCGGCGCACGACGAAATAATCCGCGATGAGAATCCCACCAATCGGACCTAGCAATGCGCTGTAAGCGATGAGCCAGGTGAAGATGTAGCCACTCGGATCAGCGATGAGTTTCCACGGCATCATCAAAATGCCGATGACGCCGGTGATGAAACCGCCGAGACGGAAGGAAATTTTATTCGGCGCGAGATGCGAGAAATCATTCGCGGGCGAGACGACATTGGCGGCGATGTTTGTTGCGAGAGTGGCGAGGCACAGCGCGAGCATCGCCAGCACCAGCACCGCCGGATTCTGAAATTTGGTCAGCACCTCGACCGGATCCCAAATTGTTTTGCCGAAGATGATGGTCGTCGCCGAAGTCACCGCCACGCCGATGAAGGCGAAGAGCGCCATCGTGGTCGGCAGGCCGAGTGCCTGGCCGATGACTTGGTCGCGCTGCGTTTTGGCGTAGCGCGAGAAGTCGGGGATGTTCAGCGAAAGTGTGGCCCAAAAACCAACCATGCCGGTGAGCGCGGGGAAAAAGTAGCTCCAAAATTTCCCCGCCTGCGGCTGCCCGGCATCGAACTGCGACGGCTGCGACAGGATCGGCCCGAAGCCGCCCGCCGCGTGATACGCCCACCACAGCAACAACAAACCTAGCGCAATGAGCAGCGGCGCCTTGATGTTCAGCAGCCAGCGAATCGTTTCGATGCCGCGATAAATCACGACCATGTTGACGGCCCAGAAAAAGAGGAAGCAGAGAAATTGTCCGCCCGTGATGCCGAGCCAGTTCGTCGCCGGTTCGGGATGCAGATGAAAGATGACCACGCAAATTTTGTAAATCGCCGCACCGCCGATCCACGTCTGAATCCCAAACCAGCCGCACGCGACGAGTGCGCGAAGAATGGCAGGAACATTCGCACCAACCGTTCCAAACGCAGCGCGACAATAGACGGGAAAGGGAATTCCAAATTTTGTTCCGGCGTGCGCGTTGAGAATCATCGGCACGAGCACGATGACGTTCGCGAGAAAAATCGTCAGCACCGCCTGCCACCAGTTCATGCCGCCGCTGATGAGCGATGACGCGAGCATGTAAGTCGGGATGCACGCGGACATGGAAATCCACAGCGCCGCAAAACTCAACGCGCCCCACTTGCGCCGCGACTGCGGAACCGGCGCGAGATCGGCGTTGAATAATTTGCTCGGCGCGAGACCGGCTTCCACGTCGGGAGCATTTTCAGCGAGACCGGGCGAACTTGTTTTCATGCAAAAAATTTTACCACGGATGGACACAGATAAACACAGATTGGGTTTGCCGCAAAAAAGCACAAAAGGCGCAAAACAACTCCGGCGGAAATTTTTGTGCTGTCTGCGTCTTTTTGTGGCTGAAGTTTTTTCATCGGTGTTTATCCGTCCCGCGTGCGGGATCCGTGGTTAAAAAATAAAACGCTGATGGCTTCATTTCACAACTGCGGTTTCACTTTCAACCCTTCACTGGCCGCCGCTTTGCGCTGCTTGTCGTCGAAGCTGAAAAAGATTTTTGATTCCAAAAGCAGCGCCGCCGCGACGTGCAGCAAATCCAGGCTGCGCGTGCCCAGCGTCGGCGTGTGGCGGTCGCTCAATTGCCGCGCCCGGTCGTGCAGGTGATTGGACGCAACGGGCGTGGGCACGAGGAATCCGCTGGCAATGTCTGCCTCCACGTCCTGCCAGATCGCGTCGCGCTGCGCGCTGGTGATGCGTCCGCGCTGCACGGCGCGGTTGAAGGCGTTGCGAAGTTCCAAGGCGACGAGCGGAGTGTAGGGCAAAACCACCGGCTCGGATTGAATCGCGGCGCGCGCGGCCACCGAAGTGCTCTCCTTCAAATAGAGCGAACCCAGAAAACCGGTGTCGGCAAAGGCTACCATTGGTAACTCTCGCGTTCGTCGGCAACGGCGTTGCCGGGCAGAATCTTGTCGCCAAAAATCCGTTTCTGCCGGGCTTCAAAATCCGGCAGTTTAATTTTGCCTTCCTTGGAAGAAATTTTTGGCGGCGAGAGCAGCGCAACCACTTTTCCTTTTTTGACGATCTCAACTGACTGGCCGTCGGCGATCCAATCCAGCACGCTGCCGAAAGCGTGGCGAAGCTGTCTGACGTTGGCGGTTTTCATGTTTAACAAGGAAGTTATACATCAGGCGGCGGTTGTCAAACCCGGCTGCGTCCTAATCTGCGGAGCGCGGCTGTCCCAGCCGCAGTGCGTGATAAAAATCCGTGGCGTCCCTCACAAAAGGAACGTGCTGCGGGTGAGGACACCCGCGCTCCGCAGCCAATGAGGACACAGCCTCACACCCCGATGTCTTCATTCCACAACTGCGGTTTGGCAGCGATGAAATCCTTCATCATCTGGATGCATTCCGCGTTGTTCACCACGTCCACCTTCACGCCGTGGGAGCGCAGATGTTCCTCGTCGCCCATGAAGGTTTTATTTTCGCCGACGACGACGTGCGGGATTTTGTAGAGCTTGATCGCGCCGGAACACATCGGACACGGCGAGAGCGTCGTGTAAATCGTGCAGCGCTCATAAACTTTCGCGGGCAGGCGACCGGCGTTTTCCAGCGCGTTCATTTCGCCGTGATGGATGACGCTGCCGTGCTGCACGCGCTGGTTGTGGCCGCGCCCGATGATTTTGCCGTCGCACACGAGCACCGAGCCGATGGGAATGCCGCCCGCCGCGAGACCTTTTTTCGCCTCGTCAAT
>JAYVQV010000066.1:0-11222 GCA_043776855.1 Limisphaerales bacterium
TTCCGGCATCCTGCCGGAAACCGTCGAGACGGACACGCCCCGCATGAACCTGAACGGCGGCTGACGATTTCCGCCACGAACGGAATTTGGCTGGAAGCCGGTTCCACCCCACGCTCAATCATTCCCCTTCGGAGTTCGGATTAAATTGGAACGAAAACTTTTCGTTCTCGTTCTCGCCCTCGAATTCATATTTTCGAGGACGAGGACGAGGACGAGTAGGATTTTTCGCGGCCCTGCTGCTGCTGGGATTGCTCGCCGGATTTTCCGCCCGCGCCCACGATCCTTACGAAATCACCGCCACGGCCAGCGTGCTGCCAAACCGTTTTGAAATCACCGCCATCTACGAATACCGCGCCGCCCGTTTGCTCGCCGGCTTGGGCTGGCCGACGAACCAGATCAACGAGGCGGAAGAATTTTCCACGATGAAACCGGCGCTAGAAAAAGTGGCGGCAACTTTTTTCCAAGTCGCGGCGGATGGAAAAAAACTCCGCCCCATTTCCGCGACCGCGCAGTTGGGCGTGGAGAATCACGTCACGTTCACGGTGGGATTCCCAGCCGTCGGCACGCAACCGCTGGTGATGAGCGCGCCCGGTCTCGCCGCGCTCGCGCCGGAGGGTCAATACGGCGTGGGCCTGACGGTGCTGGACATGGTGCGAAAAAAAGTTCTGGGCCAGCACGTTTTCAGCGCGGCGAACCCGCTCGCCACGGCGTCATTCGCCCCGCCTGCCGAAGCGATCGCTGCCGTGCAAAAAACCAACGCGGCCACGGCCAAAATAGAACTGCCTAGCGAACCGGCAAAATCAATTTCAATTCAACCGTCGAAACTAGCAACGCCCACGGCTAAAAAAAATCCGCCGCTGTGGCCGTGGTTCATCGCCGCCGCCATTGGGCTGGCCGTGGCGTGGCGGATGAGACGGTAGTGGCATTTTATTCTGACATTGGCACACGTTTCAAACGTGCCGCCGCCGATTCCCTCTCCCCCTTGGGGGAGAGGGTTAGGGTGAGGGGGACGCCGATCTCCCGCGAGAAGGGAAATCCGTTTGCGGGCCGCTGCCCCTCACCCCGGCCCTCTCCCCCAAGGGGGAGAGGGAGAAAATGCCGCGCCAGCGTCTTGGACTGCCCGGAAGTCCGAGGCCTGCCGTGGTGAGTGATGGTGAAAAAAATTTCGCCGGAGAAAATGAAATCATTTATGTTGAAGCCTATGAAAGCCCTGACGTGCGCCATGATTTTTCTGGCGTTGCTCCCGGGCGCGCTGGCCCAGCGCCAGTTGGAGAAACTCGGGCGCGGCGTGGTGGCCGTTCGCACCGGCACGACCTCCGCCTACGTCGGCTGGCGTCTGCTCGGCACCGACCCGGATGATACGAAGTTCAACCTCTACCGCATCACCGGCGGCGTGACGAATCTGGTCGCGGCCAACCTGACGAACAGTTGCAATTACTCCGACACCGCCGATCTCACGCAGACGAATTTGTGGTTCGTTCAGCCCATCATCGGCGGCGTCACGCAGGCGGTGAGCGCGGCGTGGACGTTGCCCGCCAATTCCCCGACGCAGCAATACATAAACATTCCCCTCACGCCGCCGCCCAGCGGCACGACGTGGGACGGCGTGCCGTTCACCGAGACGGCGAATGATTGCAGCGTGGGCGACGTGGACGGCGACGGCGAATACGAAATTTTTGTGAAATGGGATCCGTCCAACTCGCACGACAACTCGCAGAGCGGTTTCACGGGGAACACATTTCTCGACTGCTACAAGCTCGATGGCACGCGGCTCTGGCGCATTAACCTCGGCCCGAACATCCGCAGCGGCGCGCACTACATGGATTTCATGGTTTATGATTTCGATGGCGACGGCAAAGCGGAGTTGATGTGCCGCACCGCACCGGGTTCGCTGGACGGCCAGACGAATTACGTCGGCGGCGCGGCGAAATGGCAGAACGCGAACGGCACGCGCCCCGCGTTCAACAACACGGATGATTATCGCTTCAACCATCCGGGCGGCGTGACGAATGGCTACGTCCTGCACGGCCCGGAATTTATCACCGTGTTCAACGGCTTGACTGGCGCAGAATTGGCAACGGCGACTTGGAACCCGCACCGCGATCCCGACACGGGCAACGACAACCCCAGCACTACGACGATGAACACAATTTGGGGCGACAACTACGGCAATCGCATTGACCGATTCCTCGCGGGCATCGCGTTTTGCGATGGCATCCGGCCGAGCGCAATTTTTTGTCGCGGCTATTACACGCGCGCCTACGTCACCGCGTGGGACTGGCGCACGAACACGCTCACGAAACGCTGGGCGTTCGCCAGCGATCCCTCCAACTTGAGTTACAAAGGCCAGGGCGCGCACAGCCTTTCCATCGGCGATGTGGATGGTGACGGCAAGGACGACATCATCTACGGCGCGGCGTGCATCCGCAGCGACGGCACGGGACTTTATTCCACCACGCTCGGTCACGGCGACGCGGAACATTTTTCCGACATGGATCCGCTGCGCCCCGGCAAGGAAGTTTGGTTCGTTCACGAAAGCCCGTCGAGCTACGGCCCCAGCGGTTTGGAAATGCACGACGCCGCGACGGGCGCGCTGGTCGTCTCCGTGGACGGACAAAACGCCGACGTGGGGCGCGGCGTGGCGTATGACATTGACCCGCGATATCGCGGCTACGAAATGTGGGGTTCGCGCGGCGGGCTGATGAGCGCGACCGGGGTGCAGATTTCCGCCACGCATCCGAGCCAGCAAAATTTCTGCGTGTGGTGGGACGCCGACACGCTCCGCGAAACGCTCGACGGCACGACGGTCTATAAATGGAACTGGACCAGCGCGGCGAACAATTCCATTTTGTCGCCCGCCGGGTTGTCGTCGAATAATTCCACCAAGTCCACTCCGTGTTTGAGCGGCGACATTCTCGGCGACTGGCGCGAGGAAATCCTCTGGCGCACGAGCGACAACCTCAATCTCCGCCTCTACGTCTCAACCACGCTGGCAACGAACCGCCTCTACACGCTGATGCACGATCCGCAATACCGCTGCGCCATCGCGTGGCAGAACACCGGCTACAACCAGCCGCCGCATCCGGGATTTTACATCGGCTCGGATATGTTTCCGCCGCCGCTCGCGCCGATTTCCAGCGCGGACTTGGTCTGGCGCGGCGGCGCGTCCAGCACTTGGGACGCAGCGGCAGCGAACTGGTTCACGAACGGCCTGTGGGTTTCCAACAACGCCGCCGTCACCTTCGCGGCGGGCAAGTCGGTGCTGTTCGATTTGTCCGGCTCGAACAATTCACCTGTGACGCTGACCGGCACGCTCACACCCGCGCAGGTCACGGTTCACTCGGCAAAAGATTTTTCGTTCGCCGGCGACGGACAATTGAGCGGCGTGATGCGGCTCGTGAAGGCGGGCGAAGGCAGATTGACTTTGAACAACACGAATGTTCATAGCGGCGCGACGGTCGTGAGCGGCGGAAAACTTTTTGTGAACGGCACATTGACCGCCAGCCCGGTGACGGTCGAACGACGCGGCACGCCGGAGGGAGCGTCGCAGTTTGGCGGCGCCGGCCAGCTCGGCGCGGGCCTCACGATTCAGTCGGGCTGCCGCTTCATCGTCGGTCCCGGCACGAATTCTCCCGGCACACTCACGGTCACGAACGGCGTCACGCTGCTCGGCACGAGCAACCAGTTTGACCTCTCAAATAATCCCGGTGGCACAACGAATGACAAGGTCGTCATCACCGGCAACCTCACGCTCGCCAACACGAACAGCATCGAGATCACCCAGCTCAACGGCGCGCTGGGTGGCGGTGTTTATCCGCTGTTCACTTACACCGGCACGTTGACCGGCGGATTGAGCAACCTCGTCTTGACCGGAAATTTTTTGCAGACGGTCACGCTTACAAACCCGCCGGGCGTCATCGGTCTGCTGGCGGTTCTTCCCACGAACCCGCCGAACCCGCCGAC
Organism: Limisphaerales bacterium; assembly: GCA_043776855.1. Lineage (GTDB taxonomy): Bacteria > Verrucomicrobiota > Verrucomicrobiia > Limisphaerales > UBA11358 > UBA11358. The sequence goes on from JAYVQV010000066.1 coordinate 3,964, forward strand.
CAATCTCGTTGCCACCGCGTTCAGCTCCGTGCAGATCAACCTCGCGTGGACGGACACCTCGACGAATGAAAATAATTTTCTCGTGGAGCGCTCTCTGGACAACGTGAATTTCTCATCGCTCGCCACGCTCGCGGCGAACACCACCGGCTACGCGGACTTCGGCCTGTCGCCCGCCACGACGTATTACTACCGCGTCCGCGCCGCGAACCTCGCCGGCGCGTCCACCAACTCGAACGTCGCCAGCGCCACGACCACCAGCACACCCGTCGCGCTGACATGGCGCGGCGACGGCACGGCGAACGTCTGGGACCTCACCACGACGAGCAACTGGCTCAGCGGCGCGATTGTCACCGTCTATGCCGACACGTCCGTGGTCACCTTCAACGACGCCGGTTCCAACAGCCCGACGATTGCGCTGGCGGGAACGTTCCTGCCCAACAGCGTCACGGTCAACGCCACCAAGTCCTACACGTTCGGCGGCGCCGGTTCGTTGAGCGGCGCGATGGCGTTGAACAAATCCGGCAGCGGCGCGCTCACGCTCAACAACACGAACCCCTTCACCGGCGGCGCAAACATTACCAACGGCACGCTCCTCGCCGGCACCACCGGCGCGAACAGCCGCGGCCTCGGCAACGGCGCAATTAATTTTTACGGCGGCGCGCTCGAGTTCACCGGCTGGACGGGCAGCACCTCGCCGGATTATGGCGGCAACACCAACAGTTATTTTATTCCTGTCGGCCAGAGCGGAACCATCCGCGTGCCGCAGCGTTTCCTCTCGCCCGGCTTGAACGGCGCGCTCACCGGCGGCGGCACGCTCAACCTCCAGGTGAAATATGTGCGCGGCGACATCAGCGGCAACTGGTCGGGCTTCAGCGGAAAAATCAACGTCACCTACGGCAGCGGCGGTGCGGCGGTGGATGATTTCCGCGTCGTCAACCCCGCCGGGTTTCCGAACGCGCGGCTCAACGTCGGCGCAAATGTTTTGATGTATTCGCGCACCACCGCCGGAGCCATCATTCCCATCGGCGAATTTTCCGGCAACGCCGCTGCCGTCATCAGCGCGGGACAAGGCAGCAGCGCCGGCGCGCAGAACGCCGTGACCTGGCGCGTGGGCGGACTGAACACCGACGCCACGAACGCGGCGTTGTTTCAAGGCACGACCATTCTCATCAAGGAGGGCGCGGGCAAATGGACGCTCACCGGCAACAACACCCACACCGGCACGACCACCGTGAACGGCGGCGCGCTCATCGTCAACGGCAGCCAGTCCGCCGCCAGCGGTGCGGTGACAGTCAACGCCGCCGCCACGCTCGGCGGCTCCGGCGTCATCGGCGGCGCGACGACGGTTGACGGCACGCTCGCGCCCGGCAACAACTCGCTCGCCACGCTCACGTTCATTTCCAACCTCACCTTCACCACCAACGGCGTGGCCGCGCTCGGCCTCAGCCGCAACCCCTACGCCAACGACCTCGTCAGCGTGGCCGGCACCCTCACGCTCAACGGCGCGCTCGACGTGGTCAACACCAGCCCCGACCTGCTGACGGCGGGCGATTCGTTCCAGTTGTTCAGCGCGGGAACGTTCAGTGGAAATTTCTCCAGCATCACGCTGCCCGCGCTGGACGCCGGGCTGGCTTGGAACACCAGCGCGCTAAATTCCAGCGGCATCATCAGCGTCGTCGCCGTCACTACGCCGGTCATCGGCGACCTGACCATCAGCGGCGGCAACCTCGTCATCAGCGGCAGCGGCACGCCCGGCCAGAATTTTTATCTCGCGGGCAGCAGCAACCTGAACCCGCCGCTGGCGAACTGGCTCCCGCTCCAGACCAACCAGTTCGACGGCGGCGGAAATTTTTCCCTGACGATCACGCTGAACCCCGGCTGGCTGGAAGGCTACTACCGCCTCGTGGTCCCGTGACCGCCCGGGAGCGCCGGCTTCCAGCCGGCGAGTTGGAGTTCAAACTTCAGTTTGTCCGGTGGAGTTTGTCGCGCAGCGAAAAATAGTGGGACAGGCGTCTCGCCTGTCCAGTTCGTGTTTGTTTCAGAGCGTGTTTGAAAAAGATAGAAGCATCCACTCGTCCTCCTCCTCGTCCTCGCAACCCCCGAAAAATCGAGAACGAGGACGAGGAGGAATCCAAAATCAACATTTTCAGACCGGCTCTCAACCGAATCCATGCAGTTGAATTAACCACGAAACACACGAAAAATTTGGGGGCGGATGCTGTTTGCAAACTTCCAACCGCTTCACCGTTCGGTGTGTCCGGGGCTGCGGGTTTTCAAACGAGGAAACCCACCACCGGGTTTGGATTTACCCGAATTTCGTAGTGGCACAGGCATCTTGCCTGTGAGTTCAGGGAAATGAACTCACAGGCTGGAAGCCTGTGCCACTACGGCGGGCGTCGCCCGCCGGAAATTTTTTCACCCAAAGCATGAAACCAATCCCGTTGCCATTCGCGTGGATTCGCGTCCCTTCGCGGTTTCAACTTCGGGGTTTGGATTTATTTTCGTGTGGTTCGTGTATTTCGTGGTTCAAAAGAATTATTCCGGCGAGACGCCCGTCCCACCACCGTCGCCTGATCCCGCGCCGTCGCGGGACTCGGCGACGCGCTGGCTCGCAGCGCGAGCCAGCCCACCGCACAAACAGCCCACCGTCAAAAAACTTTCACTTTACATTCTTCACTTCGCCACGGCGTCGAGTTTTTCCAGCACGATGCCTTCCGTGAGTAGTTCCGGCAGGACGAACGGCGGCGCGTTGGTGTCCCTCGGATAAACGAGCACCAACGGCACACCGGCGCGGTTGTAGCGATTGAGTTCCTCCGTGATGTTGTCGGGGAAATGCGTGTAGTCGGCCTTGAACGCCTTCGCGCCAATTTTCGTCAGCTTGTTGCTCACGCTGTCAATGTCGAGGCTGGTGCGCGCGTTGAGCTGGCAAGTGAGGCACCAGTCGGCGGTGAAATCCACGAGCACGGGATGTCCGTCCGCGCGCGCCTTCGCGACCTCCTCCGGCGACCACGCGCGCCAGATGCCGTTCGTCTCGGTGTTCGCAGTCACGGTTGGTTTTTGGGGATGCCGCCAGTCCAGTTGCTGCTCCAGCGCGAACGCGTAGCCGCCCGCCAGCACGGCCAGCGCGATGAGGCTTGCCACGAATTTATTTCTCCGTCCGCGCTGGGCGAACTCGCCGAACACCCACGCCGCCGTCGCCGCGAACACGAGGAACACGCCGAGCCACACAACTTTTTTTTCGTAAGTGCTGGCGGCCACGTTCAAGAGCCACATCACGGTGGCGAGCATCGGGAAGCCCATGGCCATTTTGAATTTTTCCATCCACGCGCCGGGCCGTGGTAAAAATTTCAACCACGCCGGGTTCCAGCTCAACAGCAGATACGGCGCGGCCAGCCCGGAACCGACCGCGAGAAAAATCAGCACCAGCACCGATGATGGCTGGGCAAAGGCGAAGCCCAGCGCAGTTCCCAAAACCGGCGCGGTGCAGGGCGTGGCGAGGACGGTCGCGAGAACGCCGTTGAAAAACGCGCCGCCCGCGCCGGGCTTGGAGGCAAGCTGGTTCGCGGCGTCCAGCGTGCCGCCGTTGAGCGTCACTTCAAACACGCCGAAGAGATTCAGCGCGATGAGCGTCACGAGCGTGGTGAGGCAGACGATGAAGATGGGGCTGTCAAACTGCATCCCCCACGCGGCCTTGTGACCGGCGGCTTTCACGCCGATGACGAGCGCGGCCAGCCCAAGAAACGAGGCGAGCACGCCGAGCGTGTAGATGAAACCGAGCTTGCGAATGTGCGCGGTGTCGCTCTTGGCCTCGCTGACGAAGCCAAGAATTTTCAGCGCGATCACCGGCAGCACGCACGGCATGACGTTCAAGATCAGCCCGCCGATGAAGGCGAGCAGCAGCATTTTCAAAAGCGCCGGCGGCGGTCCGGCGGTTTTGTTCGTCACGGCGGCGTTGGCGGCGCTGGCGGTGGAATCGGGATTCATCACGGGGAATTCCACTTCATACGCGGCGGCATCCACGACGAGGACGCCGGAAATTTTTTGCGGCCATTCGCCGGAAAACTTTTTGACGGACTTGATGAAGTTGAGTTCACCGGTGGCATCGTGAATTTTTTTTGTCTCCGCCTGAATTTCAAAATCCTCGCTGGCGGCGGGATAGAAATCCACGTTCTGGTGCATGGCCGTGGAGGGTTTCAGCCAGTCCACTTCAAAGCGCATTTCGCGGACGTTGTTCGTGGGCGGAGCCTGCCAGAAGGCGTGCGCGGCAAAGTTTTTTTCCAACGCCGGAACCTTGGCCTGCCAGTTCTGGAGCAGCGCCAGATCGGAGGAATTTTTCATCTCGCCGCCGATCTCCAATCCCGCTTCGACATCCGTGCTGGCGGGGATGCAGGACTCGTTGCACTCGAGCCACGAAATTTTCGCGCCGAGGTTCACCGTGCCGGGGGCGACGTTTTTATCCAACGTGAGCGGCACGAGCAGCACCACCTCGTGTTCGTAGCCGAAGGTGATGATGTCGCTGACGACATCTTTTTTCGGGAGCGGCCATTGGATTTCGCCGGCGGTCACGCCGGGCGGGAGCGTCCATTGGATGCTGGTGGCCTGACCGGCGGCGCCGGGATTTTTCCAGTAAGTATGCCAGCCCGGCTCCATCGTCAGCTTGATGCCGGCGAGCACGGTGTCGCCGGGGCGCGCGGCCTCGGCGGCGAGGAGCAGTTGCGCCTCGGTGTGCGCGGCTTGCGCGGCGGTGGTGAGCAGCAACAGCAGCCCGGTGATGGTCAGAATTTTTCGCACGTTAGGTTCAGAGTTTCTTTGGACAAAAAAAGTTTCGGTGAATTCAATTTATCTTTGGTCGCGGTTGCCGAGCTAGGCTTGCAAAAAAAATTCAGCAGGGCGCTGATTTTTTCACGGCGTTACCAGCACGCGATAGAACAGCACCGGCAGCGCGGTGGCGTTGCTGACGGTGATGGGGCTGTTGTTCGCGGGCGGCGGGAGGTTGGTGAGGACGCCCCAGTTGTTGCCCGCGAGATCGCCGTTGGTCTGCACGGTGTTGGTCAGGCCGGGAATGCCGTTGAAGGTGAATTGAAAATTGTTGCCGCTGATGACCGGCGACGTGGCGACGGCGGGCAACGGATTCGTGACGCCGAGCGCCGCCGGTGAACTCGTCACGCTGCCCGCCGAGTTCGTGATGACGACGGAATAATTTCCCGCCTGGCTCGCGCGCAGGTTGGCGAGGTTGAGCGTGGCGGCGGTTGCGCCGGCGACGGCGGTGCTGGGGTTGAACCGCCACTGGTAACTGACGGCGGGAACGCCACCGGCGGTGACGCTAAAACTGGCGCTGCCGCCCGCGACGTTGGTGCTGCCGACGGGTTGGTTCGTGATGACCGGTGCCTGCCAGACGGTGAGCAGGGCGTTGGCGCTGTTCGTGGCATCGGCGGAATTGGTGATGGTGCAGCGGTAGTAACCGGCGTTGGTGAGCTGGACGTTGTTCAATGTAAGCAGCGGATTCGTCGCGCCGGAGACGGCGGTGTTGGTGTTGAAATACCACTGGTAACTCAACGGCGCAGTTCCGCCAGCGGTCACGCTGAAGGAAGTGTTCGTGGTGCCGACCAAGTTTGTTGCCCCGGCGATGGGTTGGTTGGTGATGGCTGGTGGCGCGACGACGGCGGGATTGATCGTGATGAAAACATTTGTCTGCGCGGGTGTCTGGCCACTGTAGCCAACCAGAACGTGAATGAATAAATTTGTCACCAGAGCGGTGGGGGTTCCGTAAATGGCTCCGTAGATTAATTTTGCGGGCAGGACATTATTGTTAAGGTCAATACATTTGAATACCAGACCCGGCGGCATACAGTTGGTGGTAATCACGCCGTTCGACAAGACGCTCGAAATGATTCCCAGCTTGTTGGTCAGCACAAAAAAAGCACCGATGCCCTCCGCATTGTTGGTGATGGCCACGTTGTTGGTAAAAAACACGCCGACGTTTCCTGTAAAATTCGTCGGCGTGGTGAAGACGACCGGCGCCGAGGCGCGGGAAACGGAATCGTAGGCGCCCGTCACCGCCCCCGCTCCAATGCCGAGGCGCAAGATGAAGGCGAAGGCCGAGCCAGCGGCGGGAGTCGCGAAAAAATTGCGGACGATGGGCAGCACTTGCAGCAGCGCGGCGAGGACGATGGCATGACGTTGGAGTCGGTTTCTCATGGTGTGACTTGACTTGAGGGTTTGGTTTCTGATGGGTCTGAATGATTTTTAATTGCAACCGCAGCCGCCGCCGCCCACGCCGCGTCCGCCGCTGGCTGCTTCACGCGAGAACCAGATGTGTTCGCGTTGGGCGATGCCGAGCGGGTCGCGGTCAGGCTGCATCGTGTAGTCGGCGAGATGTTCGCGCTGCCAGGGTTTGACGTTGGCGCAGCCGGTGGCTCCGAAAAGCACGACCGAGGCCAGAAATAAAAATGCTTTGGTTTTCATGGTTAAAATTATTTCAAGAGGGATTCAATTTCGCTGATGTATTCTTTGCGCGTGGTGTCACCGTGAAAACCGCTGTGGAGAAAACGCACTTTGCCTTCGCCATCGAGGATGAACGAGGTGGGCATGGTCTCCGGCGCGACCGTGGCGACGAGCTTCTGTCCCGCATCGCGCACGAGGGTGAAACTGACGGCGTGCTTCTTCAAAAACTTGTCCATGTTCGCGGCTTTTTCGTCCACGTTCACGCCGATGACGACGAGCTTGTCGCCGTATTTTTTTTGCAGTTCGTCGAGGACGGGAAATGACTCGGCGCACGGCAGGCACCACGAGGCCCAGAAATCCACGATGACAATTTTACCTTTGAGCGAGTCCGGCAATTTACCTTCGAGCTTGAACGTGGCGAGGTCGGGCAGGGTGTCGCCGATTTTCAAAGCGGCGTTGGCGGTGAAGAAAGTTCCGGCGAGCAGCGCGGCGAGAATAATTTTTTTAAGCTGTGATATGGGCGATAGCGGAGCGCGGCGTTCACGCCGCTTCAATGTCCGCAGCGCGGCTGGGCTGGAAATTTTAAGCGCTTCGTTACAATGGAAGTTGAAGCGGGCTGAAGCCCGCGCTCCGGGGTTTGCTGCCGGTTCCTCGATGATTTCAATTCGGGATGTATTCATGGAATTTTCGGGAATAGATTTTCGTGTGGTTCGTGGTGATGGCTCCGGCGGCGCCGGGATGAAGTTCAATCAGCTCCATGCCTTCCTTCGCGCCCAAAATGCAGACGCTGGTGGAAAGCAATCCGGCAATCGTGC
>JAYVQV010000067.1:0-2859 GCA_043776855.1 Limisphaerales bacterium
GCACAATCTCAAACCCCGTCCCGGCGCGAAACATCGCACCAAACGGCTCGGTCAAGGCGAATCCAGCGGACGCGGCAAAACTGCCGGTCGCGGTGGCAAAGGCCAGACCGCGCGCTCCGGCAGCTCGATCCGTATCGGCTTCGAAGGTGGTCAGATGCCGCTCATGCGCCGCATCCCGAAACGTGGTTTCAACAACACCGCCTTTGAAATTCGCTACATCGCGGTCAATGTCAGCGACCTCGAAATTTTTGAAAACGGCGCGACGGTGGACGAAACGGCCATCCGCGCGGTTGGTCTCGCCAACGGTCCCGGCGACGGCATCAAGATTCTCGGTAACGGCGAGCTTTCCAAAAAGCTCAACGTGAGTGCGAGCGCGTTCAGCGCCTCGGCGAAAACAAAAATTGAAGCCAAGGGTGGCAAGGTGGAAGTCGTCGGCCGCAAAGCGGTCAAGGCGGCGGCTCCGGCCAAGGTTTAAGCGCTGACTCATGTTCGGCAATCTCTTCAACACGTTCGTCAACTGCTTCAAGATTCCGGAGCTGAAATCCCGGATCATCTTCACGCTTGGCTTGCTCATTGTTGCGCGCCTGCTGGCGGTGGTTCGTATTCCCGGCTTGAACGGTGATGCGCTCTCCAGCTACTTCGCGACGCAGAGCAACAACGGATTGTTGGGGATGTATAACACCTTTGCGGGCGGCGCGTTTGAGCATTGCGCCATCGGTTCGCTGGGCAGCATGCCTTACATCAGCGCGACGATTATCATCCAGTTGCTCACGGCGGTCTGGCCGCGTTTGAGCAAGTTGGCGCGGGAAGAAGGCGGTCGCACCAAGATTGTTCAATACGGACGTTACCTCACCGTGCTGCTGTGCCTCGGCCAAGGATTTTATTTTGCAAAAAACTGGTTGAATCCGCAGTCCATCTTCAGCGGCTTTCCGGCTGAACAGAAACTTGTTTTGTTCGGCAACCACGCAATTTATTTCTTCGTTGCGATTGCCGTGATGACGGCTGGCACACTGTTGCTCATGTGGCTCGGCGAACAGATTACCGAACGCGGCATCGGCAACGGTGTTTCGCTCATCATCACCATTGGTATCTTGGCGCGTCTCCCGCAGGCAGCCACGGCGGCGTGGAATATGTTTTTCCCCACTGGCGGCGGCGAACCGACGCACACACTTTTGGGAACGGGCATCTTGCTTTTGGTTGTCATGGTTGTCGTGGTCGGGGGCGTCATCGCCATCACCCAGGCGCAACGGAAAATTCCGGTGCAATACGCCAGCCGCATGGTCGGTCAGAAGATGTATCAAGGCGGCACGAACTTCATGCCGCTCCGCGTGAACTACGCCGGCGTGATGCCGATTATTTTCGCGCAGTCCATCCTGATGTTTCCGCAGCCGATTTTGAACTGGATGGCCAGCAACATCAGCCAGCCGTTTTTGCATGAGACTATCCTCAAAATCGCCACGCCGTTCAACTACGGCCATTGGCTCTACTTGCTGGTGTATGCGCTGATGATTTTGTTCTTCTCCTATTTCTGGGTCGCGACGCAGTTCAATGAAATTCAGATTGCGGACGACTTGAAGAAAAATGGCGGTTACATTCCCGGCGTCCGTCCTGGCACGGCGACGAGCGACTACCTCCACCGGGCGATGAGCCGCATCACGCTCGCCGGTGCGCTGTTCCTGACGGCGATTGCGACGCTGCCGATTATTCTTTCACGCCAGTTGGAAATTGATCAGAACGTTGCCCAGTTTTTCGGCGGCACGAGCATCCTGATTTCCGTCGGCGTTTTGCTCGACACGATGCGGCAGATTGAATCACACCTGATGATGCGGCACTACGATGGCTTCCTGAAAAAAGGCCGCGTGCGTGGCCGTTTCTGAAAAGCTGTGGCTGGAATCAAGTTCAAGACGGCGGACGATTTGAAACTGATGCGTCCGGCGTGTGAAGTCGCCGCGAAAGTTCTGGATGAGATTGCTGGATTTATCCGGCCCGGAGTGACGACGCGGTTGGTGGATAATTTTGCAGCGGAACGGATGGCGGCTTACGGCGCGAAGAGCGCGTTTCTGGGATACCGGAAATACCCGTGCCACACCTGCATCTCGGTGAATGACGAAGTGGTTCACGGTCTGGCGAGCGAGCGCGAATTAAAATTCGGCGACATCGTCAGCGTGGATGTAGGCGTTCGTTACAATGGATTTATCGGCGATAACGCCAGGACGGTGGCGGTGGGCGGTTGCGGGGTCGCAGCGCAACAGTTGATGGCCGTGACGGAGCAGTCGCTGTATCTGGGGATCGCAGCGGCAGTCGTGGGCAACCGGGTCACGGACATTTCGCGCGCGATCCAAAGTTATGTTGAGGCGAACGGATTCAGCGTCGTGCGGGAATTTGTCGGCCACGGCGTCGGGCGCACGGTGCATGAAGAACCGCAGGTGCCGAATTTTGTGGACCGGACGATGAACGACCGGTTGCGCGCGGGAATGACGATTGCGATTGAGCCGATGGTGAACGCGGGTCGTCCCGACGTAAAAATTTTGAAAGACGGCTGGACAGTGGTGACGCAAGATGGTTCACTTTCAGCCCATTTTGAGCATACCGTTTTGATAACGGACGGTGAACCGGAGATTTTGACATGGGCGAAGAAGCCTTCCGAGTTGAAGGTCGCGTGATTGAGGCGTTGCCGAACGGCACGTTTCTAACCGAACTGGAAAACCAGCACCGCTTGACCGCGTTTTTGACGGGTCGCGATGAAAGAAATTTTACCGGAACAATCAAGTCCGGTGACAAAGTGAAATTGCAATTGACGCCTTACGATTTAAGCGTGGGGCGAATTTTAGTCGAAACGAACAAAAATTTGTAAAATGA
>JAYVQV010000068.1:0-11205 GCA_043776855.1 Limisphaerales bacterium
AGACGCGGGATCAGGCGCGGGATCAGGCGACGGTTCCGGCCTCCTTCTCCCCTCGGAGGGGAGAAGGATTGAGGATGAGGGGTGGAACGAATTGCCGACAATTCTAAAAAATACGAGCGCGTCCTTCGTGATGCCACCCCTCACCCCGGCCCTCTCCCCTCCGAGGGGAGAGGGAGAAGACTGCCTGCTCCGCAGGCATAGTTTGTCGCAGCGCGATAAACTCCACCATCAATCAAAGTTCGCGGGCGGCGGTGTATTGCGAGGCGACGCGGGCGAGCTTCTGGTTGTCGTTGCGGATGCGCGCGGCGAGCGTGCGCGCGGTGGCTTGCAGGAACGGCGTCGCGAGGGCAGGGGCTTCGCGCGTGAGGCGTTCAAATTGGGCGGAAGAAATTTTTAACAACTGGCTGTCCACGTTGGCGACGACATCCGCCGAACGCGGGCCGTGGTCGAACAGCGCCATGTCGCCAAAAAATTCGCCGGGGCCGAAGGTGGCGAGGATGGTTTCGCGTCCGGCGTTGATGACCCGGGCGCGGAGTTCGCCGCTCATCACGAGATACATCGCGTCACTATTATCGCCCTGACTGAAAATCACCGTGCGCTCGGAGATGTTCTGGGCTTCCATGAAGTCGGCGAGATGCGCGAGCTGGGCGTCTTTGAGTTCGGCCAGAATCTTGATGCGGCGCAAGGTGCCGGGCTTCAGTCCCTGTTCAATCGGTCGCGCCAAAGTCGTGGTCAGATAATTGGAAAGTTCCGCGAGGTGCGAGGCCATCTGCCATTTGCCGGCGTTGCGGGAAAAAATCCAGGTGTCAGGTAGCACGCGTTCGTCGCGAATCCAATCTACGAGCGTGGCGAGTTCGATGGGGCCGTAGGGCGCGTCATCCACACCCCAGACGAAATAAATATTGGCTGCAACGGCTGATTCCATGGTGCGCTTTGTAGCAGTCCGCCGTTGTGGTTGGAAAGAAAAACCTATTCACAACCTATTCGCGGTGAGGGTGGAGCTGGCACTTTGAGGTGTGACAGCTTTCGGATTCACGAACGTTTCCGCCGACTTATTTCTTCTTCAACTCCGCTTTGGTCTGTGCCTGCAAGTCGTCGAGTTCCGGCTGCAGTTCCTGTTTCATTTTTTTCTCCATGCGGTCAATGAAAAGGAGGCCGTTCAAATGATCCGTCTCGTGCTGCACGGCGCGGGCGAGCAGGCCACCGCAGCGAAAACTAAATTGGCGTCCATCGGCGTCGAGCGCGGAGACATCCACGGTTTCCGGGCGCGCGACTTCGGCGTAGATTTCGGGAAAGCTCAAGCAGCCTTCGCTGCCTTTCACCGTTTCGCCGGAGCCGGTGACTTCTGGATTGATGAGCACGAGCGGCATGAATTTTTTCACGTCCACCGGTTTGCCGCCGACTTCCACCCACGAAGGCCGGTCGGTGACTTCGCTGACATCAATGACCGTGAGCTGCTTGGCCACGCCGACTTGCTGCGCGGCGAGACCGACGCCGTGGTTCTCCGCCATCGTCTCGAACATATCGGCGATGAGCTGTCTGATTTCGGGCGAGAGGCTTTCAATCTTCGCGCCCTTTTGACGGAGGACGGGGGAACCGTATTTAACAACTGGTAAAATCATGTTCGGGGAATTTTAACCGCAGAGAACGCAAAGAACACAAAGAAATTGTTTCTATTTTGCAGCGCCACCAATTGGAAACTTGCCGCTCATAAATGTCCGGGGGTTCATCCCTGTTTTCCCTTTGCGCTCGCTGCGTTCTTTGCGGTTAAATAAGAATCAGTCGGCGTTGATGCCGAGGGTTTCCAGCACGCCTTGCAATTCGTCGTCGCTGAAAAAAGAAATTTCCACCGCGCCTTTGCCGTGGGTGTATTTGATGTGAACTTTCGTTCCGAATTTCTCACGCAATTTTTCTTCGAGCCGTCCGATATTGGAATCAATCGGCACAATGGCCTTGGTTTTGGCGGTGTCGCCGGAAGGTTTGTGGTTGCGCGTTTGCAGTTTGGCGACGAGGCCTTCCGTTTGCCGGACATTCAAGCCGTCTTTGATGGCGCGTTCGGCGGCGAGCGATTGGATTTCTCCATCGTTCAAACCGAGGATGACCTTCGCGTGGCCGACGGAGAGGCGGCCTTCGCGGATGAACGTCTGCACCTGCGCGGGAAGTTTCAGCAGGCGCGTGGCGTTCGCCACGGACGCGCGGCTCTTGCCGACCTTGGTGGCAATCTGTTCCTGCGTGAGTTGAAATTGTTCCGCGAGCTGCGCGTAGCCGAGCGCTTCTTCGAGCGCATTCAAATTTTCGCGCTGCAAATTTTCGATGAGCGCGAGTTCCAGCACGGTGCGGTCATCCGCCTCGCGCGTGATGACAGGAACATCGGCGAGATTGAGCAACTGCGCCGCGCGCCAGCGCCGTTCGCCGGCGATGAGTTCAAAAAATCCGTCGCGCTCGCGCACGATGAGCGGCTGCACGATGCCTTGTTCGCGGATGGAATCAGCGAGTTCCTTGAGGGCGTCGGCGGAAAATTCTTTGCGCGGCTGCATGGCCGTGGCGCGGATTTTATTGAGCGGCACACGCTGCACGCGGTCGCGGGAGTCGGGCAGGGGGGCCGGCGCGGCGGCGGCGGGAACTGGATTGGTGATCGGGTGGCTGCCGCTCAAAAGAGCGCCAAGGCCGCGTCCCAATGCGGGTTTTGACATGGCCGCAGATTGTCGCAGCCGTGCGGCAAAGTCAATTTCAGTCACCGTTTGGCAGAGTCCTCATTTGCCGTCGGAGCGCGGGCTTCAGCCCGCTTCAACTTTCTTTTGCAATGGATGTTGAAGCGGCATAAATGCCGCGCTCCGAAAATTAGGCACTACCCTGCCGCTGGCCGGAAACGACTCGCGTCTTCGGTGAAATCTGGTTAAACCATCTGCCACATGAGCCGCGATTATTGGGAACAGCGTTATCAAACCAACGATATGCCGTGGGAAAAAGGCGCGGCCTCGCCCGGCCTCGTGGATTTTCTCGCGGCGAATCTGGATTTGAAACGAGGAACCGTTTGCGTGCCCGGCTGCGGCACGGGACATGACGCGCGCGAGTTTGCCCGGGCGGGTTTTGATGTTCATGGTTACGACCTCGCGCCGAGTGCGATTGCCATTGCGCGCGGAACGCCGAGCACCGGCTCGGCTCGAACCGAAGAATTTTCCCAACGAGCCGAGCGGGTGCTCGGCGCTCCGATCCGGTTGCAATTTCATCTCGCCGATTTCCTCCATGACGAGCCGCCGCAGAAATTTGACTGGCTGTTCGAGCACACGCTGTTCTGCGCCATCAATCCAAGCGAGCGCGCTGAATATGTCCGCGCCGCCTTGCGCTGGCTCAAGCCCGGCGGCAATTATCTGGCGGTGAATTATTTCATCCCGGACACGGACGGCCCGCCGTTCGGCGTCGCGCGCGAAGAAATCTGGGAACGTTTCTCACCGCATTTTGAACTGCTGGCCGAATGGACGCCGCGCTCGTATCCCAACCGAACAAACTTGGAGCGGATGTTCTGGTGGCGGCTGAGTGGCACAGGCTTCTAGCCTGTGAGTTGTTTGTTGCCTCATTAATCTCACGCCAAGGCCGCCAAGGGGAAATTCATTTCCGAAAACGGGATTGCAAGAAGTCGTGCGCCCACCGGCTGATAATTACTTTTCAGCCAGCTTTGCGCCCTTGGCGGCCTTGGCGTGAAATTCTTTTCGTTTGGGAACACACAGGCTTGAAGCCTGTGCCACTACTTTGCGGAAAGCCGTTTGAAAATCTGCCGCGTCCCGCTAAACTCCCGCCATGCTTGAAAATCGCGACTACATGAGGCAGCCGGAATTTGGTTCCCGCTGGCCGCGTCGCCGTTTCGGCATCCAATGGTCGCTGACGGTCTGCTTCCTGATTGCCTACGCGGCGGTTTTTTTTGCCGAGCAGGCGTTGCCGGGGTCAAAGGATTTTCTTTACACCTATTTCGCCTTGAGCAACGAAGGTCTGGCGCACGGTTACGTCTGGCAGTTGGTGACGTATCAGTTCATGCACTCCGGATTTCTGCACCTGTTCTTCAACGGCTGGGCAATTTACACCTTTGGCCTCACGCTGGAATCTGATTTGGGAGCGCGGCGTTTTGCGGCGCTGATGCTGGCGAGCGGCATCATTGGCGGCGTGGTGCAGGCGGCGGCAGGATTTTTTCTGCCAGCACATTTCGGCGGCAATGTGGTGGGCGCGTCGGCGTGCGCGTTCGGTTTGGTGGCGGCGTTCGCCGCGCTTTATCCGGCGCGTGAGCTGACGATGCTGGTCTTCTTCATCATTCCCGTGACGCTCGCCGCGCGGATGCTGCTCATCATCTCGGCGGTGATCGCGGTGCTGGCAATTATCCTGACCCTGTTTGCGGCCACGGGAAATGTCGCCCACGCCGCGCATCTCGGCGGCATGGCGATGGGCTGGGCGTTCGTGCGTCTGAACTGGCGGCGCTTCCTGCCGTCGAAGCAGGAGGAAATGCGTCCCACTGAACGCCGCCCTAAATTGCAAGTGCTGGAAACCCCGCCGTCAAAATCCCTCGAAGGCGAAGTGGACGCCATCCTCGACAAAATTTCCGCGCACGGCTTGAAAAGCCTGACCAGTCGTGAACGCGAAACCCTCGAAGCGGCTCGCAAAAAATTGTGAGCGTCGCGCCGCCAGTTCCCGCCGCGAGCCTCCGCGCCCGCGCCATCCGCAATCTTCTCTTCGCCACGGTGTTTTGGGGATTGAGTTTTCCCGTCATGCGCGCGCTGTCATTCACGCAGCAGGGGCTGTTGCCGGATGCGAGTTCGTGGTTCTTCACCGCGCTCGGGGTGATGTATCGCTTTGGCTTTGCGGGCTTGTTGATGGCGCTGTTTTTCTTTCGCGACCTGAAAACCATTTCCCGCCGCGAGGCGGAGCAGGGGACGGTGCTGGCGTTTTTCGGCGTGGGCGGAATTCTTTTGCAGATGGATGGGCTGGCTTACACGGATGCGTCCATCTCGGCGTTTCTTACGCAAGGCTACTGCGTTTTCATTCCGCTCTGGCTGGCGCTGGTGCATCGCCAGCCGGTGTCGCCGAAAAAATTTCTGTGCATCGCGCTCGTGCTGGCGGGGGTGGCGGTGCTGGCGAAATTAAATTTTCATTCCTTCAAGCTTGGACGCGGTGAACTGGAGACGCTGCTGGCCTCGCTGCTGTTCACGGGGCAGATCCTTTCATTGGAGCATCCGCGCTACGCGGCGAACCGCTCCACGAATTTTTCCATCGTGATGTTTTTCCTGATGGCGGTCTTCGCCGCGCCGCTGGTGTGGGCGACCGCGCCGAACGCGGCGGCGTGTGTGCGGGCGTATGCGTCTTTGCCTGCGTGCGGGCTGCTTGCGCTGCTCGTTCTGTTCTGCACGCTGATTTCCTACACGGTGATGAACCGCTGGCAAAAATACGTCACGGCCACGGAGGCGGGGCTGATTTATTGCATCGAGCCGGTGGGTGCGAGCGTGATGTCTTTGTTTCTGCCCGGAATTTTTTCGGTGTGGGCGGGAATTAATTATCCGAACGAACAGTTCACGCTGCGCCTGCTCGTTGGCGGCGGTCTGATCACGGCGGCGAATGTTTTGCTGCTGTGGCGGCAGCGTGAGGAGTGAGGAGTGTTTGAAAAAGACAGAAGCATCCACTCCTCCTCGTCCTCGTCCTCGTCCTCGCAGCCCCCGAAAAATCGAGGACGAGGACGAGAAGGAATCCAAAAATAACATTTTCAGACAGGCTCTGAGGAGTGAAAAAATTGGCGGCTCCAGTTTTGCCGGGCGTTTGCCTCCGCAGTTTCCCCTCACGCATCACTCGTCACTCGTCACGGATCACTCCTCACGCTTGCCTTCACTGAATTCGTCCAATGATTCCGTTCGTGATGTAGAGCGTGACGCCGGAGGGCAGCGTGCAGTTGGTGAAGACGCCCAGCGGCACATACGCCTGCGGACACCAGCCGTTGCCCAGCGCCCACACCGCGAGCTTGCCGATCAACACCTGGCCTTGCGTGTTTGGGTGCAAGCCGTCGGCGAGGCACTGGTCGAGCGGCAACGATTTCAGATCAATCACCAGCACGGGAATGGCCGTGTTGGTGATCTGCGCCAGTTGCCAGCGCCGGACGTTCTGGCAGAACGCTTGAAACTGCTGGTAGCTGAAGCCGTTGTTGTTCGTGGTGTAGGGAATGTTCGGCGAAAGCAATTGCGGCACGCTGACGAGGTTGGTGTATTGCGTGTAACTGCACCAGTCGGCCAGGGTGAACAGGATAAATAATTTTGAACCGGCGATGGCGGCGCGCTGGATCATGTTGCTCTGGGAATTGATGAGCGAAATATCCGGCGTCGCGCCCCAGTTGGTCAGGCCGTAGCGAAGGTCGTTGATGCCCGTTTCGTTGGCGATCACGGTGCGATAAAACCCGACGCCGGCGTTGGTGGAAAAAAAGTAGGCGGGATAGCCGGAAAAAATTCCGTTGACGATTTGTGGCGGCGGGTGGCCGGCGTCGGCCGCGATGCGGGTCGCGTAGGCGTTCACGATCTTGGTGAAATCCGTGGCGGCCAGATAGCCGGCGGCAAACGAATCCCCCAGCCATTGGATGCTCACGCTGGCATTGGTCACGAACACCGGCGCGTAACGTTCGCCGCTGATGTTGTTGGACAAAAACCGGAGCGCGCCAACTTCATTGCCGAGGTCGGCGAGGGCGACGTTCGTGAGGATGGTGGTTGCCGCGTAGTTGGTGACGATGCTTTGGATGACCGTGGCGGCGGCGGGCGTGACGGTGGTGACGATGTTTGAGCCGATGTAATCCCATTCGAGCCACGGCGTGATGGTCGGGTCGGCCACGAGTGAATCGCCGTAGATGTTGTTGTAGAATACGGCGTGAGTTTCAAAAAAATCAGGATAGGTGTGCGACAGCGTGGAATCCGGTGAGGCGGTTGATCCAATCACGGAAAAAACATACAGAAAATTCGTGGAGCCATTGGTGAAGACGTTGTCCGTGGCAGTGGAGCCTTGCGGCCAGTGAACGTAAGTGCCATTGAATCCATAGGGCGGAACCTGCGTCACCGTGTAGGCGCTGAAGCAGTGAAAGTTCGTGGTGTAGGGCGGATTGAAATACGACGTGACGCGCCCCAGCAGATCGTAGCCCGTCACGTTCGTCGCGGGGACATTGTTCAGCACCGTGCCGGCAATGTTTGCGGCGAGGACGGAATTGGCGGTGGCGGCGGTCGTCGCCGTCGCGGCCGTGAGCGCGCGGCCGGCGTTCGCGGCGTAAATGGCATACGGCGACGGCGTGAGCGGCTGGCGGGGCGCGAGCAGGGTGAAACTGCCGCTGCCATTCGTCCGCACCGCGAGTTCCAGCCAGCCGTTGCCGCCCGCGAAAACGTCCGCGCCAAAATCAATCATCGCCAGGAACAAACCGTTCGTCACGCTGGTGGCGCGGTTCGTTACCGGCCCGGCCACGGCGCTGCCGGTCGCGTTGGTGTTGAACAGCGTGAACCGAAAATCAAAACTGCCGGTCACGGCATTCGCGCCGGAATTCAACCGCCCCTGGTAAGTGAACGCCGTGCCTTGGGCGGCGACCGAAAGGCAGCCGGCGGAACCGATGAGGCAAAACCCCAGCATGAAAAGCGCGCGACGGAACGCGCTCGTGGTTTTCAGATGCGTGGATTTTTTCAAAGCTTGGTGATCCCGCCAGAAAAATCTCACATCGCCACATTTGGCGCAACCCGCAACCCCGTAGAATTTGAGGCGGAGCATACCGAAGGTGGATGATGCGCTTTAAGTGGAGACAGGATGGACAGGATGGACAGGATTAAAATGAATCCTGCATAATCTTGTTAATCCTGTCTGAAATCCTTTTTGGCTTGGCGAAGAAAAGCGGTAGAGGGCTACCGCAGTCCAAGACGCTGGCGCGCGGTTCGGTGATGCCCGGCAAACGCGAAGCGTCTTGGAGTGCGCCAGCCCTCTGGCGCTTTGGGCGGCGGACGTTTTTTCCGAGTGGATGAATTTTGTGGGACGTGAACCCAGGGTAGGGCGCGTCACTCCGTGCGCGCCGTCATGGTGAATCCGAATGCGTTGGTTGCAATAAGCGGCGGGCAGAGGACTGCCCGCCCTACCTCAGTCCGGCTCGGACCGGCAACGCTGGGCTGAATGATTCAACCGCGTTGCGGTTGGACGCTGGCGGGCGCGCGACTAAACATCAATTTCTCGGTCTTCCGATTTCATCATTATCCAAATTCCGAGAAACCTTGTGCCAAATGTAATTGCAGTGACAAGTAATAGCTGACCGACCATAGACCAAAGGCCGTGAAATACACTGGCTAAAATTGCAATTGGGACGACGCCGATGCCGCCAAGCAAAAGCCCAACAACAATACCAGTAATTCCCCAAAGCGTGTAGCTGACGAGCAAACTCCAAATCCAAAGCGTAAGACCGAAAACAAACGATGAGAGATAAATGCCACCACCGGCAAAAGCTCTTGTGCGGCGAAAAATAGAAAGCGGCAGGCAAATAAATATGACAAAACACAGTGCAATCGCTGTGAGGAGGACGAGCCACGGATAAGCTCGCTCACTCAACCACACGCCCCCTTTGATGAACATCATCACGATGAACATCACGCCAACCAAAATGCAAATGCCGAGAAGAAATGAGCCGATTGATTTAAGAGTTTCTTTCATAGTCGTGTGGTGTGACGGTCAATGATGGCGATTGAAACCAAAATCAAAACTGCCACAGCAAGGTCAATTAACGACCAAGTGTCGCGTTTGAAATGGGCTGGAATAATTGGATTGAAAGCGAGCGCAACTATTCCAAGTGTCCATGCCCAAGCGGTCTTGTTAAGTTTTACAGCTTGGAACGCGGAAAATGCTAACACTCCGCAAACAACCCAACGCAGTAGCGTGTAGTAATCATATTGATGGCGACCCAAAGCGCCAACGAGCATTGCAGCGGCGACAAGTTTTGCAGCGATGCTGATTGGCTTGTTGAATTTCATGCGCGAGTGCTTTGAATTCTATTCTTTGAGAAGATTTTTTCCAAAGCAATTCCCGCTGCACTTCCGGCTTTTTAATTTTGTCTTTATCCTTTTTAATTGAGGCATGATTACGCGTTATTCGCGCCCCGAAATGCGGGCCATCTGGACGGACGAAAATAAACTCAAGATCTGGTTGCAGATCGAACTCCTCGCCAGCGAAGCGCTGGTCAAGGAGGGCGTCGTCCCCGCCAAGGATTTCAAGAAGATCAAAGCCGGTTGCGATAAGTGGTTCGCCGATCTGCCCGGCCTCGTCGCGCGCCAGAAGGAACTGGAAAAAGTTTTGAACCACGATGTCATCGGTTTCACCACCGCCGTCGCGGAGATGATTGATTCGGGGAGCGCGCCCGCCCCGGGCGCAGTTGCCGACGCCCTCGTCGGCAACACGGGGGGCGCACAATCTTCGTCGCGCGCGGAGTTCGGCGCGAGGGCGCGCCGAACAGCAGCCGGGGCGGCTGCGCTCCCCAATGCAACGCTCCCCAGCGCATCGCGCTGGTTTCATTTCGGCCTGACAAGCAGCGACGTGGGCGACACTTGTTACGCCGTGCAGATGATGCAGTCGGCGGAAATCTTGATCGCGGACGTGAAAACACTTCTACCCGTCATCGCCCGTCGCGCGAAGGAACACAAGTTTACGCCCTGCATGGGCCGCAGCCACGGCATCCACGGCGAACCCACGACGTTCGGCTTGAAGATGGCGTTGATGCACGATGAATTTGGCCGTGCCTTGCGTCGTCTCGAATCTGCCAAGTATTCCGTGAGCGTCGGGAAAATTTCCGGCGCAGTCGGCACGAGCGCACACCTCTCGCCGCGCGTCGAAGATTTTGTGTGCAAGAAATTGGGCGTCCGCCCCGCACCCATCGCCACGCAAGTCGTGCAGCGCGACATCCACGCGGAATTTCAACTCGCGATGGCGCTCGTCGGCGCAAGCATTGAACGCTGGGCGGTCGAGTTCCGCCATTTGCAACGCACCGAAGTCTTGGAAGCCGAAGAGCCGTTCACCAAAGGCCAGAAAGGTTCGAGCGCCATGCCGCACAAGCGCAATCCCATCACGTGGGAACGGCTCACCGGCCTCGCGCGCGTGTTGCGCGGCAACGCGATGGCGTCGCTGGAAAACGTGGCGCTATGGCACGAGCGGGACATCAGCCACAGCAGCGTCGAGCGCATCATTTTCCCGGACAGTTGCACGCTGCTCGATTATATGTTCGGCCTGCTCACGCGCCTGATGGACGGCATCGTCGTTTATCCGGCGAACATGAAGAAGAACCTCGGCTTGAGTTTGGGAATGTGGAACTCGCAAACCATTTTGCTCGCGCTCATCAAGAAAGGTCTGACGCGCGAAGCCGCCTACAAGATTTGTCAGGACGCGGCGATGAACACGTGGGAGGTCAAACACGCTGGCCGCGACGACGCGGATTTTGTGGAGCAGCTTAAACTTGATGCCGATGTGAAAAAACTTTTCAAGAACGGCGAACTGGAAAAACTTTGCTCGCTGGATTTCCATTTCAAGGAAGTGAACAACCGGTTTAAGAAGTTGGGGCTTTAACTCGGTTGCACATGATGTCTGCTTGGCGTGCGCTTTCAGGCGCTCCTATTTCAAAACGGCCCTTTGGGCAGCCGCCAGTCGCGGTGGCTGATGGGTTTCTCTTTCGTCGGGATTTTATCCTTCGGATATTCCTGCGCGTGTTTGGCGCGTTCCTCGTCGGTGGCGTAATGGCGCAGCCAGAGTTGCATTTGTTCATCGCCCCAACTGCCGAGGAAGTCGTGAAACCAGCCGCCGCGCGGATTGCGTCCGGGCAGATATGCGGGGCCGCGCAGGCCGCGCTGCCAGAGTTCGGCGTAAAGTTTGCGGTCGGTCAGATGGTCGCTGTGCAAAATGTAGAAGCCTTGCAGCGAGAGGTTGTGCAGCAGTTCCCAGAGAATCGGAGTGAGGGTTTCGTCGGTGATCTCGGCGGGCGGCAGGAGCGGGATGTTTTGCGCGGCGAGCTGTTGCGCTGGCGGCGTCCAGTTCTCCGGTTCGCTGGCGGCGAGCTGCCCTTCGAGCGCGGAGGCGGGATGACTTGATTCCACTGCTGTCCCGCTTAAAAACCCAATAAAAATTGATGATTATGATTATTGGTTAGCAGGGATGGTGGTGGGAGTTGAGCCAGAGCCTGTGCAACGG
>JAYVQV010000069.1:0-2850 GCA_043776855.1 Limisphaerales bacterium
GGTTTCAACGGCGTCGTGCTCAAGGCGCACGGCTCCGCGCGCGACCGCGCCGTGGCCAGCGCCATCCGCGTCACCGCCCAGACCGTGAAGAATCAAATCAACCAGACCATCGCTCGTGAAATCGCGGCGGCAAACCTCAAGCTCGCCGCGTTCGCAGCCGCGTCCGCCAGTGCTAAAAATAAATGAGCGCTCCATTCACCAATCCTCGCGCCAGCCATAATTTCCAAGGCCGCACCTGCTCCATCACCGGCGTCGGTTCGTATGTGCCCGAAAAAATCCTGACCAACGCCGAGCTCTCAAAAATGGTCGAGACTTCGGACGAATGGATCACCTCGCGCACCGGCATCAAGGAGCGCCGCATCGCTGCTGCGGATGAATTTACCTCCGACCTCGCCGCGCGCGCTGCCGAACGCGCGATGAAAATGGCTGGCGTCACCGCCGACCAGATTGACCTCATCATCATCGCCACGCTCACGCCGGATATGCCGTTCCCCTCGACTGCGTGCCTCGTTCAGCGCAAGCTCGGCGCGAACCGTGCCGCCGCCTTCGACATGGAGGCGGCTTGCTCGGGTTTTATTTACGCTTTGGAAATCGGCCAGCAGTTCATCATGTCGCGCACTTACGAAACTGTTCTCGTGGTCGGCGCAGAAAAACTTTCGTCCATCGTAAATTGGAAAGACCGTAACACCTGCGTGCTCTTCGGCGACGGCGCGGGCGCGGCGATTTTGCAAAACCGCGAAAATTCCCACGGCCTGCTCACAGCGGTCATGGGTGCGGATGGCAACAAAGCTGATTTACTTTCCATGCCCGGCGGCGGCAGCGCCTGCCCGGCCACGGCGGAATCCGTTTCCGCCGGGATGCACTATCTGCGGATGGATGGCAAAGAAACTTTCAAGAACGCCGTCAACGCGATGGTTTCCGCCGCGAATGAGGCGATGCGCCGCTGCGACGTGGACATCACGAAAATCAAGTGCGTCATCCCGCATCAGGCCAACCAGCGCATCGTGGACGCCGTGGGCGAACGTCTCAACTGCACGCCGGACCAGGTGTTCATCAACCTGCACAAATACGGCAACACCTCCGCCGCGTCCGTCGCGATTGCCTTGGACGAGGCCGTGGCTTCCGGGAAAATTTCGCGCGGCGATCTGATTTTACTTGTCGTCTTCGGTGCCGGCCTCACTTGGGGCGCGGCGGTGATTGAGTGGTGAATAATTTTTTGCGTCTGCCGTTTGACGGATGGCCGCAACGTGTTAAGGTGAATCAAATTTATGAGCGCAAAAAAGTTCGTTGGCAGTTCGTTTGAGAAACCCATGACGGTGGTTGCGCGGCAGACAAGTCTGGAATTGTCCGCCGATACCGTCTCCATCCACAAAAGCGGCATTGAATTTCGCAGCCCCACGCCATTCAACGAATGGAGCGAAATGACCGTGTCACTGCAATCGCCCGTTGACGGCGGCAAGTTTTCCGCAAACGGCGTCATCGTCGCCTGCACCGGCAGCAAGCACGCGGGCTTTCACGTCTCCATGCTGTTCACCGAACTGACGCCACAGGCACAGGCTCGGCTGGGCGACATGGCGCGCACCCCGTTTGGCACCGCTTGATGCCAAATTTTCAAACCGATATGCAACCCCCGAACGAAGGTTCGGGGGTTATTTTTTTGACCGGTCGCGCAAAAATTTTTAAGCTGCTGTGATGAAAATTTTGCTCACCACCACTTCCTTTCAAGACACGCCCGGCGCGCACCATGAATTGCTCAAGCAAACTGGCTGGGAAATCATCAACGCGCGTGGCCCGCTGAACGAGGCGGACACGCTCGCGCTCGTCGGCGATGTGGACGGCTACATCTGCGGCGACGACGCCATCACGCGCAAGGTTCTGGAAAAAGCGCGGCCAAAATTAAAAGTCTTGAGCAAATACGGCATCGGCGTGGACAAGATTGACGTGAAGTCCTGCACCGAATTCGGCATTCCCCTGCTCTTTACGCCCGGCGTGAATCACACCACCGTGGCCGAGCACAACTTCATGCTGCTGCTCGCGCTGGAGAAAAATTTTCTGTTCCACACCGATTCCACGCGCAGCGGCGACGCCAAGACGAATTGGAAACGCAAAACCGGCCACGAGCTGCTCGACAAGACCATCGGCATCATTGGCCTCGGTCGCATCGGCAAGGAAGTGGCCATCCGCTCCCGCGCGTTCGGCATGAACGTCATCGGCTTCGACGTTTATTGGGACGAAAAATTTGCGACCGACCACAACGTGAAACGCGCCGCGTCGCTCGACGAAATTTATGCTGCGAGCGATTACATTTCGCTGCACACGAATCTCACGCCGGAGACGCGCGACATGATTTCTGCGAAGTCATTCGCGAAGATGAAGCCGGGCGTTTTGATTTTGAACTGCGCGCGTGGCGAAGTCGTGAACACCAACGACATGGTCGCGGCGTTGAAGTCGGGGCAGGTCGGCGGTTACGGCACGGACGTGCTGGACCAAGAACCGCCAGCGGCGGATCATCCGTTGCTCAAATTGCCGAACGTCATCTGCACGCCGCACGTCGCATCGCGCACTTACGAAAGCGTGGTGCGGCAGGCGACCTGCGCCGTGAAAAACCTCATCCTCGCGATGAACGGCGAAAAACCCATCGCGCAGGTGAATCCCGAAGTGCTGGTAAAGAAAGTGGTGTGAAATTTTCATGCGCGTTGTCCTCGACACCAGCTTGCTCGTGGCCGCCGCCCGTTCAAAAAGCGGCGCGTCCCACGCGTTGCTGTCGCGGTTGCCGGACGCCCGGTTTCAACCGGTGGTTTCCGTGCCGCTGTTCCTTGAGTATCGCGCCGTGCTTCTGCGGCCAGAGAA
>JAYVQV010000070.1:0-11155 GCA_043776855.1 Limisphaerales bacterium
AGAAAAATCACCGGGCCTTTGAAATCTTCCACCTTGCCCCAGCGACCCGCCGGGATGCGCGCCAAAATCTGCTGGCTGCGCGTCGGGTCATTCCGCAACGCCTCGGTGTTGTCCGTGTCAATGTAGCCGGGCGCGACCGCGTTCACATTCACACCCTTGCCCGCCCATTCATTCGCGAACGCCTTCACAAGCGAACCGATGGCACCCTTGCTCGCCGCATAGCCCGGCACGGTCACGCCGCCCTGAAACGTCAGCAGCGACGCGGTAAAAATAATTTTACCCGAACCGCGCGCCACCATGTCCTTGCCAATCTCCCGCGTCAAAACGAATTGCGAATTCAAATTCACCTCCATCACCTTGTCCCAGTATTCGTCTGAATGTTCAGCCGCCGGCTGGCGGAGAATCGTCCCGGCGTTATTGACCAAAATATCAATGCGCGGAAAATCTTTTTTCACCTGCGCGATGAAGGCGTAGAGACTTTTGCGATCCGCGAAGTCCGCCGAGTAGCCTTTGAATTTGCGTCCCAGCGCGGTGACTTCTTTTTCCACGCCGCTGCCCGCCTCCAGCGTGGCGCTCACGCCGATGATGTCCGCGCCCGCCTCGGCGAGCGCGAGCGCCATTGCTTTACCGATGCCGCGTTTGCAACCGGTGACGAGAGCTACTTTTCCGTTCAACTTAAATTGTTCGAGCGTGTTCATGCCGACAGTGTGCCAAAAAAACTTTCTGGCTCAAGGCTCGTTGAAGCCGACTTGCCGCTTGATGCCTCACGCAAAGGGCGCGAAGTTCGCAAAGTAAGAGGCAACAAACCGCTTTGCGTCCTTTGCGCCCTTTGCGTGAGGCACAGTTTAATTGAAACGACTCGAATCGAATGAAACCTGCATCTGCTGGCCTTGATAACGGATCACCTTCGCCCGCCGTCCGCTCGGCGAGATGAAAATAATTTTGTATTCCCGTTCCTTCACCAGTTGTGGAAAACCGCCTCGGCGTTCCGAAATAGTCAACTCACCGCGCGCGTCGTTCCATTTCAAATCCACCAGCGCACATTCGCCGTGCTCGTAATCGTAGCCATCGCCCGCATCTTCGTAGAGCGTGAACGCGCCGTCCGCACCGCAAAAAATTCTAATTTCGTAAGGCGCATCAGGAATTTCATCCACGAACTGCATCGCTTCCGTCAGCGGCAGAATGGAACCGGCGCGCACAAACAGCGGCAGCGTTTCCAGCGGCGCAGCGGTGGTGACGGTTTGTCCGCCCGCGTGAACTTCATCCGTCCAGAAATCAAACCAATCGCAACCGGCGGGCAGATAAACTTCGCGGCTCTTATTTGCGGCGGGAATCGGTTGAGAATTTTTCTCGTAATACATCGGCGTCGTCACCGGGCAGATGAGCAGCGCGGAGCCGAAAAGAAATTCATCCGTCAACGAATGGGTTTTTTCATCGTGTGAAAAATCCAGCGCCACCGCGCGGAGCATCGGCGTTCCATGTTGCGTCACTTTTGCGGCGAGGGAGTAAATGTAGGGAATCAATTGGTAACGCAGCCGGATGTATTTCGCGATGGTGTCGTAAAAAATATTTCCCTCGTCACCGAAGCGCCAGATTTCGCGCGCGGCATCGGTGCCGTGCGAACGGAACATCGGCAGGAACGCGGCGTATTGCACCCAGCGCGTGTAAAGTTCCCAGAAGCCGAGGTCGCGACAGCCCGTGTCCTTCGCGTCCGGCTCCAGCGCGTTCATGTCGGTCAGACCGCGACAACCTTCAGAGTAATCACCGCGCCAGAACCAGAGCTTCGGATCGTGGTTGATGAAGAAGCCACCGATGTCCACCGTCCAAAACGGTTCGCCCGTGGCGCAGAAATTCACGCCTTCGGGAATACAGTTCCGCAGCGTCTGCCACGTCGCGCAGATGTCGCCGTTCCAGCAAATCGTCGCGTAACGATGCTGCCCCGCGTAACCGGAACGCGTGAGATTGATGACGCGCTTTGTCGTCGGAGCGCCGAGCACCAGCTCGGCACGTTCCGATGAGCCTCCCACCGAGCCGAGCTGGTGCTCGGCGCTCCGCTGGCTTTCGTAAATGCCTTGCGAGTGCAGCAGCGAATAGGAATTGATTTGCGCGTGGTCCAAATATTTTTTGGACGCTTCGGTGTTTAGCAGCAGGCGCGCGTGCGGTTCGGGTTTGGTTTCGCCGGACCAATCCGCCTCGAACGGTTCGGTGCAATCGCACCACCACGCGTCCACGCCGTTGGCAAAAAGTCCGCGCTCCGCTTGCGACCAATAAATTTTCCGCGCCTCGGCAGAGAAGGCATCGTAGGTGGATTGGTTGCCGAGCATGAGTCCGCGATCCGACAACTCGCGCTGGTTCGGACAATCGCCCGTCATAATCGGCCAGATGGAAACCATCAACCGCGCGCCGAGCGAATGGAGTTCGTCGGTCAGCGCCTTCGGATCGGGAAAGCGGAGCGGGTCAAAATTTTTCTGCCCCCACCCCGCGCCGTTCGGCCACGATTTCCAGTCCAGCACGATGAGGTCGAGCGGGATTTTCCGACGACGATATTCACGCACGACTTCGACGAGTTCCTTCGCGTTGACGTAGCGCTCCTTGGATTGCGCGAAACCGAAAGCCCACTTCGGCAGCATCGGCGCTTTGCCCGTCAGTTCGTGCAGATTTTTTGTGACGGCATCGAACGAGCCGCCGCCGATGAAATAAAAATCCAGTTCGTCCACCACGTCCGCCCACCAGCACGCGCCATCCGGGCCGTCGCGAAACGTCATCAGCGAACCGCAGTCCAGCAACACGCCGTAGCCACGCGTGGACACAAAATACGGCACGACGATCTTCATGTTCTGCTGGTAGAGCAACCGCTCCTTGCCGCGCAAGTTACCATAACCTTCCTCGTGTGAGCCGAGACCGAAGATGGCTTCGTCCGGCGCGAACTCAAATTCCAGCTTCGCCTCAAACGCATCGCGGTCAAAGACAGTTTCAAACTCCGCCGCCGCCGCGCGTGCGCCGTCAATGCTCTGGCTCGCGGCGGTCTGCGCGCCAGTTTTGAAAATATTTCGGAAAACTTTTTTTGGCACGAGCGTCTTGCCGCCGCGCGCGGGTTCGCGCACGAGCAGCCGGTCGCCGCAGTAGTGGGACAGGCTTCCAGCCTGTCCAGTTTCTTTGGAAGGCAGCGACAACTGGACAGGCAAGATGCCTGTCCCACTACTTTTTGCCAAGGCATCGAAATACGAAATCGCACCAGTCACCTTGCTCACAACTAACTTGAGTGCGGGCGTGGAGATTTCAAATACTTCACCCGCATCTTGAATTTTGTAGCCGGTGAACTTTGCCGTCGCGGTGACAATGAGACTCTGCTTGGTGGAAAATTTTTTTCCTTCCGTAACTATGACGCGCGCGATGCTTTCGGTGACGAATGAAATCCGCAGCCGGGTTTTTCCGGCGGCGAGAACCGCCGCGCCGTCTTTGTTTTCAAGGGTGAACATGATGGGACATCAATTGCCGGTGAACGCCGGAAAAACCCGGCGCATCTTGGACTGCGGTGGCAAGGCGCAGCCGCGACACCGCTTTTGAGCGCGCGACCATCTGCCAAAATTAGTGGCTATGCCGTGCGTGCGAAGGTGCGTGTCCCGACTCGTCGGGATTCCCGCCGCAGTCCAAGACGTCGTGGAATTTTCCGACCACGATTCTAATTGCACCGCCCAAATTTTATTCACGGCAGAAATAATTTTATTTATTTGAATGGAGACAGGCGCGACGCCTGTCCTACGCGGCACGCGCGGCGCGGCGCGCTTCCAGTTCCGCGTGGATTTGCGGTTCGAGCAGCTCGTATTTTTTGTAGAACAAAACGGGAATGGCGCTCAACGCGAGGCAGATTGCAGGCAGCCAGATGAAACTGAATTCAATACCGCTCAACGCGGCGGGAGTTTGCGCGGTGTTCGGAACGTAGCCGCTGCTGCCCATGATCCACAGGGGAATCGCACCGCCGAGTCCCGCGCCAGCTTTCAGACAGAAGGCCGCGCCAATCGCCGTGAGCAAACCGGCGGCGCGCACGCCGGTCTTCCATTCGCCGTAGTCCACGCTGTCGGAGAGAATTGAAAATGGCATCGCCATCGCCATGCCGCTCGCGAGGAAGCCAACCGTCCAGCCGACCATGATGAGATTGATGGAATGGTCCTGACTCACGCCGACAAACAGAACCAACTGGCCGACAACCATTCCCGCCAGCCCCAGCGCCCAGGCGGTGCGTTTGCTCGTCCATTTGCAAAACCACGGCAGCAAAAACGCCGTGGCGAGCGAAACAAAATCCAGACTGTAAGCGAGCCAGATGAGGTCTTTGCGATGCAGGACGTATTCAAAATAATACGGCACGATGGAGACGCGCGCGATGAAACCGATCCAGAACAGCAGGCTGCTGGAAAAAATAATCAGCCACGGCCAGTTGCCTTTGATCGCGCGGAACGTGCCGAGAATGGGTTCAGATTTTTGTTCAACGGGAATAGTTTCCTTCAGATTTTTGAAGGCGAGCAGGTAAAAGAAAATTGAACCCGCCGCGTAAATGGGCAGCGTGAGCATGAAACCTTTTTTATCATCGCCGCCGCCGAGCCACGCGACCATTTTCAAAGCGGTCAGATTGACGATGAGCACGCCGAGCTTGGAGCCGAACATCCGAAAGCACGTCAGCGTCACGCGTTCCTGCGGGCTGGCGGTCAGGCCGGAGAGGATGCTGGTCACGGGCGTGTTGATGCCGGTGTAGAGGATGTTGCAGATGATGTAGGTGACGGCGGCATACCAGATTTTCGCGGTGTGACCGAGGTCGGGCGTTTGAAACGTCAGCACGCCGAACACCGCGAACGGCACGCACAGCCACAGGAACCACGGACGACTTTTTCCCAAACGACTGTGCGTCTTGTCAAAAATAATTCCCCACACCGGCGCGTCAATCGCATCAATCCATCGCGCGAGAGCGATGATGGTTCCGCAGGTGATGGCGGAAAGGCCGTAGATGTCCGTGAAAAACTTGCTCAAGTAACCGCCGACGATGAACGTGAAAATCAATTGCCCCGCGACATCGCTCGCGGCATAGCTGAACCGGGTTTTGTAGGAGGTTTTGTTCACTGGTTGCCGCTTATTTAACCGCAAAGAACACAAAGAGCGCAGAGAAATTATTTTTCACACTGGAATAGCAACGTCTTTGAACCTGTCGTGAGCGGCGCAAATCACGGAGCGCGGGTCTGTGACCCGCAGCGCAACCAGACTGAAAATCACCTGTCAACATTTCGGATGGTCCTGCCTTGGCGAAGCTGCGGCGGGTCATAGAGCCGCGCTCCGTTTTTTGGCGGTTATTTTTTATCCGCTGCCGGGAACGGGCCGAAGTTTTCCGGCTTGTCGCTGGCGTGGTCGTAAATATTTTTTCCACCTTGCAGGAACGGCGTCGCCATCGCCCACGCTTTGCCGTCGGGACGTTTGATCGGCGCGGCGCTGTATTGCGGAAGATAAACGCGGCGCATACGGTTCGTCTTGTTCGGTCCGCTGCGATGAAATACATAGCTGTCGAACGCCACGATGCTGCCGGCGGGCACGATGAGCGGATCGCCCGGATCAGCGCCGGTGTAGCCGATGAGGTCGTTCGTGCCTTCTTCCTTGTGATGGTCAATGATCTTGTCCTTCGTGCCCGCGCGCGAGTGCGGCAAAATATAAACCGTGCCGTTCTCCTCGCTCACCGCGTCGAGCGTGCACCAGCAGGTGACGTAAGGCTTGTGCTGCGTCGCCGGGTCATACCACTTCACATAGCCGCTGTCTTGATGCCACGAAAATTTCATGCCCTGTTCCGCGCCTTTCACGACCCACTGTTCGTGAAACAACTGCGCTTCCGGCCCAACGGTGGCTTCGGCAACGCGCGCCATGAGGTCGGAGAAAATGAATTGATGGAGGCGGTTGCTCAAGCGGTAGCGGTTGTTGATGAAATAACGTTTGCCGCGATGCGAAATGCCTTCGCTCTGCAAACCTTTCGCGTCCATGATGGAATCGTAGTAGCCGAGGTAGTAGGAACATTCCTCGCGCAACATTTCGAGCAGGGCGGGTGGAATGACGGCGGGCAAAATCATGTAGCCTTCCGTCTGGTAAAGGTCGCGTTGTGCTTGCGTGATGGTGATCATGGTTAAAGGCTCGCAAAAAACGGTGAACGCATCTTCTCATTTTGCGGACGACTTGTTATCATTTTTTGTCGCCGTCATAGTGGCACAGGCATCTTGCCTGTGTGTTCTGCCGACCGGCGATGAAACAAATATTGAAACTCACAGGCTAGAAGCCTGTGCCACTAAAAATACCATGCGCCAAAAACTCGAATTACCAAAGTTGCTCGATGGAAACCTGTGGCATTACCGCCACCGGGGGCGCAACGCCATGCACCGGCACGCCGAGCTGGAGCTGAACCTCATCACGTCGGGCAGCGGGCTCTACCTGCTGGAAAACCGCAAATACGAAATCCGTCGCGGTGACCTGCTGTGGCTTTTCCCAGCGCAAGAACACGTCCTCGTCGAGCAATCGGCGGATTTTGAGATGTGGATTGGCGTGGTGAAACCCAAAGCTATCGCGCGCATCGCCACCGATGACAGCGCCAAAATCCTGCGCCAGAAAAATCCGGCGGGAGATTTCTGCCGCCGCCTGCCGCAGCCCGCGCTGGCGCGGCTGGAAAGATTGTTCTCGGAAATTGTCGCAGCGGACGGAGCGCCGAGCACCCGCTCGGCACGTTTGGAATCTGGCAACCCACGTGCCGAGCAGGTGCTCGGCGCTCCGCAGGCGGGATTATTCAACGCCGGTCTCGCCTACGCCTTTCTGATCGCCTGGCAACAGTTCGAGCAGGCGGCTGATGTGCCGGTGCGCGACGTGCATCCCGCCGTCGAGAAAGCCGCGCGCATCATCCGGCACGAAAGCAATCTGCTAGGCCTGAACGAACTCGCGCGACGCGCCGGGTTGAGTTCGCATCGCTTGAGCCGTTTGTTCAAGCAGCAAACCGGCGTGGCGCTCGTGGATTTTCGCAACCGACAGCGCGTGGAAAAATTTCTGGAATTTTATGGCACAGGCCAGCGGCGGACGATGCTCGACGCCGCGCTGGAGGCAGGCTTCGGCAGTTACGCGCAGTTTCATCGCGTCTTCAAGCGCGCGCGCGGCTGTTCGCCGGTGGAACACCGTCGGAAGTAATGTCAAGCCGCCACCTTGCGCCAGAGTTTTTTTATCTCGCCGCGCAAAACTTTCGCCTCCTCCCAACTGTTTGGAAATGTCGAGAGCGCGTAGCCGCCTTCCACCGGGCCAAGTTCGGGGCAGATGAAAATCTCGCGCCCGAAATTTTTATTTCCGTCCAGCCAGCATTTCATCAGCGCCTCGGCAAATGGCAACCAGTCTTTGACTTCTTGCGTGAGATTGCCGCGACCATCGGTAATGGGGACTTGAACGTGATGGCCGTTGAATGGACGGAAGTGAAACTGCTGAGCGCGCTGGATCAAATCCGGACGGACAAGCAAACGCTTCACAAAATTCTCCGGCACGAGATGTTTGACGACGGCAAAATGTGAGAAGTCAATCGAGAGCGGCAGCAGTTCGCCGGTGATTTGTTGGTAGGCGTCACAGAGCGCATAATGTTTCTCCGGCGTCTCCGTGCAAGTGCCACGATGCGTCTCAATGCCCGGCACGACACCGATACGCTTACCCTCGCGGTTCAACGCGAGCGCGAGATCCAGCGCTTCGGGAGTCAGCACTTCATCGGTGGCGAGTTGGACGTTCACATGAACTGCGCCGCAATCTTTCTGCTCTTGCAACAGGCGTGGAAAATCCGCCGCGTTGCCCGACGCCATGCCGCCAACAAAAATCAATCCGTGCTTCCGACAACCTTCGCGCAGTTCCGAGCTGCCGCCCCAGCACACGCCGTCGAAGCCCGCCGCCTTCATCGCCGCGAGTTTTTCGTCAAGCGACCACTCGGCGGCTTTCGTCGGATGCCCCATGAAGGTCCAGAGATTGGCGATGTGGCGAAGGATTGGTTTTGGCATGGCGACAAAACATAGTCAGGCCGCGACGATGCGAACAGCAATTTCAATCAAGTCAGCCAAAGGTGGGTGCAGCTTGACCCGGTTGTGCTTCGCGCTGGATGCCACTCCCTCTCCTCCTCGGAGGAGGAGCAGCGACAGCGGCTATGGACAGGGGAGAGGAGGCCAATGGTTCGCGAAAGAAAAAAAATCCCCTCTCCCCAACCCTCGCCCCGCTCGTGCCTCGCGGGGCGAGGGAGCCAGACCGCAACCGGGTCAAGCTGCACCCGCCAACGAGCGCGCTTCACTCGCCATTAAACGCCGGTCAGCAAATCATTCCAAACTGTGGACAGTTGAAGAGCACCGCACCGTGCCGAGCGTTTGGCACGCCGGTTGCAATAGGAAGGGGCATGACAAATCCAAATCGAAAATTGCAACGGAGCGAATTCATGCATTCGCTGGATCTGGTCTGGCCCACGAACCAGTTGCGCAAGGCGCGCATGGACTTCTGGGGCGCCGTCGCGATGGTTTGCGCCATCGGCCTGCTCGCCAAGTTTGCCCAATCGTTGCTCTCCTAATAGACACGTCTGCCCGTTTTTTGAGCAGTGTCAGCCTCGGTTTGATTTTCTAAAATTCACACCTGCCCGAAGTGTCCCCTGCCCTTCTTGGAAAAGTCTTCTTAAATAATTTTGAAAAAGCCTATGCTGAAGCATCTCGCCGACGAAATTTTCTTCATTGCGAAACGAGCATGGGCGTCATGGAGAATTTGAAATCGCCCACGGCCACTTCCAGCGGCTTGCCGGTCTTGGTGGTGATCTGCGTAACGGTGAGATCGTGAACTTTGCCCGCCGGCGTGCGCGTTTCGAGCGAGAGCGTCAGCTCCACGCTGCTGCGGTCCACCACGCGCGGAACGACGAGGCAGTTTTGATTGCGACCTACGATTACGCGTCTTTCGTAGTGATTGGTGAGCGTGAGTTCGCCCAAATCGTGCGGGTTTAATTTGGCGGTGGCGGAATTGGTATCGCCAGCATGGGCGATGACGGGCATGGGTGTGCCGTGGATTTTGTGCCACGCGACCGGCCCGAATTTGAAGCCGAGACCGGTCAGTGAACTGCCGATAACGACAACATACCGGAGCTTCACCAGCATCGAAAATGCGTCTTGAAAACTCATGCCTGCTATTTAGCAGGATTCAGGCCGACCTAAAACGCAGGAAATACAAGGGGAAACCGTCCGGCAGGTGTCTTGTCTCGGTCGGAACGTCCCGATTTTCAATCCACGTGGTCGAAGAAAAGCTGGTTGCGCCCGTCCTTCACGGTCAGGCGCAGGCCATCAGTCGTCGTGGCGGTAAGAAATTTATCCTGTCCGTTGAGGGCCAGGTGAAGCGTGTAGCTCTCCCCCTCGCGGCTCCAGTCGCCGTTCCAGTTTTCTTCCGAGAACGGCGGGGTCTGCCCGGATTGGAAGTGCGGAAAGTTTTTCATAAAAATTTGATTGTCCGCCGTGATGAGCAGCTTCGTCTGCGCGTAGGCCGCCGACCAGAGGGCGCGCACGCCCGCCATTTCCTTGGGCTGAATTTTCGGCTGGCTCTGGCGGAACCACGCCAGCGTCACGGCGGCATTGAATTCCCAGCGGCCGAGAATTTTTTCACTGCCGTATTTGGCGGACTTGCCGGTCTTCAGGTATTCCGACAGGTCGTCCACATTGGTTTCAAAAATACCGCTGACGCGTTTCGTCAAATCCTTGTTCTTCAAAAAATCCTGCACCGACGGCTGGTTCATGATTTCGCCCAGCGACGCGCCGGTCGCCAGCGCGTTCGTCAGCGTGCTGTCCGTCACGAGGCTCTGCATATCGGCGCTTTCCCAGAGCGAGACGAACGCCGGATACTCCGCGAAGCGCGGCGCGGCCTGGGGATTCTGCATCAGGAAACCGGAGAGGTCGGCGAACTTGTAAAATTTTGGTTCCAGCGTGCCGACCGCCGTCGCGGTGCGCGAAAAGCCTGTTGACTGCAAGCCCTCGCCCATGCCGTTCACAAACCGCACGATGAACGACGGCTGCCTGGCCCCCGCCGAAGTTTGCGTCGTCCAGTAAGTCAGGTTGAAAACGAAGAAGCTGATGAGCACGAAATACAGCGCGCCATTCAGCAGTCCCACGCAGATACCGAGACGCATATTCAGCCGCTCCCACAACGCCAGCCGCAAGTCGCCCGCGTGATAGCGATAATACACGTCCACTTTTTTATGCACGTTGAAGGCGATGACGGAAAAAATAATCGAGACCACCAGGAAGCCGCCCAACGGCGACAGCGCCCAGACCAGCACCGGATTCGCGACACCAATAAACGGCAGCAGCAGATGAAACAGTTTGCCCACCGGCACCGCGAGCAGCGCGGCAAAAAAAATGCCGGCGAAACCGATCGCCGCCCGGATGCCGCCCTGCCGCCAGCCGGCGAGCGCGGTCACGATTAAAATAACAACTGCAAGAATCCAAATGGCCATGACTCCATTAAAAATCATCCCCCGGAAAATGCACGACGAAAATTGCATCCTGACGAATCGCGGCTATCTTGGCCGCATGAAAATTTCCGTCGTCGTCCCCGCATTCAATGAGGAAAAGCTCCTCGGCGCTTCGCTCGCGGAAATCCAGGCCGCTGCCAGATCCTTCACTGCGCGCGGCTGGGAATTTGAACTCATCGTGTGCGATAACAATTCCACCGACCGCACCGGCGACCTCGCCCGCGCCGCCGGGGCGAAAGTTGTCTTCGAGCCGTTCAACCAGATCGGTCGCGCCCGCAATTCCGGCGCGGCGGCAGCCACTGGCGACTGGATTATCTTTGTGGACGCCGACTCGCATCCGAGTGCGGGGCTGTTTGCGGATGTCGCGGACGCGATTGCTTCCGGCAAATTTCTCGCGGGCGGCTCCACGATGGTGCTAGATGAAAAAATGTTCGCCGCGAACCTGGTGACGCAAGGCTGGAACCTCACCAGCCGGTTCAAGAAATGGCTGGCCGGCTCCTTCATCTTCATCGAAGCGGCGGCGTTCCGCGAACTCGGCGGGTTCAACCCGGAAATTTTTGCGGCGGAAGAATTGGAGTTGAGCCAGCGCATCAAAAAAATCGCGGCGGCGCGCGGCAAGAAAATGAT
>JAYVQV010000071.1:0-2843 GCA_043776855.1 Limisphaerales bacterium
GAATTTCACCTTTACTCGATTGCGCGCCCCACGACGCTGCATGACCGCGAGACGAAGCAAGTTGAGTTTGTTCACGCCGAAAAAATGTTCGCGCCGACCATTTATGTTTATGACGGCGCGGCGGGCTATCAGTTCTACGGTTTGAACTACGACCAAGGCTTCGGCCAGTCCGACAGCAAAAAAATCATCGTCCAGCGCGAATTTGTGAATGACGAGACGAACAAGCTCGGCATCGCCCTGCCCGCTGGCAAGCTGCGCTTCTATCGCCGTGATAGCGACGGGCAATTGCAATTTGTCGGCGAGAACACCATCGAACACACGCCGCGCAAAGAGACCGTGCGCGTGACGACGGGAAATTCTTTCGACCTCGTCGGCGAACGCAAGCAGACGGATTTCCATGTGGACACCCGCGCGCACACGATTGATGAGACGTTCGAGATCAAGCTCCGCAACCGCAAGAAAACCGACGCCGTGGAAATCCGCGTGGTGGAACATCTCTACCGCTGGAATAACTGGGAACTCACCAAAAAATCCGCCGACTTCGTGAAGAAAGATTCCCAGACCATCGAGTTCCGCGTGCCAGTGAAACCGGATGAGGAAAAGGTCGTGACCTACACGGTGCATTACTCGTGGTGAGTTGAGGCGTCACATCGGCGGCAATCAATTTTGTCATAATTTGCGCGGCGCGGCATTTATGCCGCTTCAATGCCGCTTGAAATTTGGATGTTGAAGCGGGCTGAAGCCCGCGCTCCAGAGAATTTGGGATTACTTTTTAACTTCCGCGCTTTGCCCGGGCGTGGAAGTTATCTACATTGAGGCCATGAAAGCCAACCGTCATCCATTCTTCTTTGCCGCCACCCTGCTCGCCGCCATCTTCCTGAATGTTCCCGGCGTCACCCGCGCGGCGGACTACGAGCCAAAGCCGACGAATTCCGCGTTCGCCAAATTCAACCCGCGCCGCGCGCCCGCGCCCGGGCCATTGCTGCTGAAGGCAGGCGACCAGCTTGCCATCATCGGCGATTCCATCACGGAACAGAAAATGTATTCGCGCCTCATCGAGACTTACCTCACCGCCTGCACGCCGGAATTAAAAATCACCGCGCGTCAGTTTGGCTGGAGCGGCGAGACGGCGGAAGGTTTTCTCCGGCGCATGACGAATGACTGCCTCCGCTTCAAGCCCACCATCGCCACGCTGAACTACGGCATGAACGACCACAAGTATCGCGCGGTGGACGCGGAAAATGTCCTGTGGTATTTCAAAAATTATTCCGCCGTGACGAAAAATCTGGAAGACGCCGGCGCGCGCGTTGTCGTTGGTTCGCCCGGTTGCGTTGGCAAAGTTCCGGGCTGGACTCATTCCAACGCTTACACGAAAGATGAATTAAACATCAATCTCATGGCGCTCCGAGACATTGACATTGATATCTCGAAATCCTTGAACGCTCGTTTCGCTGATGTCTTTTGGCCGATGCTCAAGGCCAGCTATGAGGGAGAAACCCGTTACGGCACAACGAATGGTTCTTACATGGTTTCAGGCAAAGACGGCGTCCATCCTGGTTGGACTGGTCATCTCGTCATGGCCTACGCGTATCTCCGCGCGCTGGGGCTTGATGGCGACCTCGGCACATTCACCGTGGATCTCGCCGCGCAAACCGCCACCGCCACCGCCGGACATGATGTGAAAAGTTTCAAGGACAACACGCTCACGGTTGTCAGCACCAAGTATCCGTTCTGCGCGAGCGGTGAAATCAACAGCGACAATTCCCTCCGCTCCGGCACGACGCTCGTTCCGTTCTTTGAAGAGCTTTCCCGCTTCCGTCTCGTCGTGAAAAACGCCGCCGCCGCGAAGTATGAAATCATCTGGGGAAATTCCACGAACACCTACACCGCCGCCCAGCTCGCCGATGGCGTGAACCTCGCCGCTGACTTCGTGGCGAATCCGTTCTCCGATGCGTTCAAGAAAGTGGATGAAGCCGTCGCCGCCAAGCAGGCCTACGAAACGAAACAGATCAAGCAAGTCTTCCACAGCAAAGAAGCGAAGGCCGACATGGACAAAGCCGTGACCGAAACCGAAGCCGTCCGCGCCCCGCTCGCCGAGGCCATCGCTGCGGCGATGACGCCGGTCAAACACAGCATCGTGATTATGCCGCTGCCGTAAGCCTTGGTGACTTGGAAATTTTGAAATTGTATTCGCCAACCAAAACCAGTGATGTAATTTTTTCCACATGAGCGTTGAACAATTGGAACAAAATGTCATCCGCCTTTCGCGCGCGGAACGCCGGCATTTTTTTGACTGGCTTTACGAACACGAAGACGAGTTGATCGGCGCATCGGACGACATTCATCCCGAAGTCAAGGCGGACATTTTGCGCCGCCGCGAAGACGCGCTGGCGCATCCTGAAAAACTGGCGGCGTGGGAAAGCGCCTTCCCAAAAATGAAGCAACGCTTCAATGAGCTTCGCAGTAAAAATCCTTACGCCCGCTGACCAGGACGCGGTGGAAGCCGCGCTCTGGCATGACGCGCAAGTTCCCGGATTGGGCGCGGACTTTCTCCAAGAAGTTGACACCGCCGCGCAAAAGCTTGCGCAGCATCCCGAAATTCACGCGATACGATTTGCCGATGTCCGCCGCGCGCCACTGCGCCGCTTCAAATTTTACGGGCTGTTTTATTTGATCCACGATGGAGCAGTCTGGGTGATGGCCGTCCATCATGGGCGGCGTCATCCACACTGGCTGCGCGCCCGGAGAAAAGAACTGGGCTGAAATCGTAATTCCACAAACGATTGAGCCGGGCAAAAAAATTGCCCGGCTCGTTTTGTTCTGGCTGGAACAATTATTTTACG
>JAYVQV010000072.1:0-11098 GCA_043776855.1 Limisphaerales bacterium
TTTCACCGCGCCAACAAACTTTCCGACCAAGTCACGTTGAACCTCGCCTTGAGCGACCAGGACGGCCCGCAAAAAATTTTCCTACCCATCCTCGCCGGCCTCGAGGAAGAGCAGACCGCGACGCTCAACGAAAAATCTTGGCAGGCGCACGCGGACAACGTCGAGGCCATCGAAATCCAATGCCTCACGCTCGACACCTTCGCGGCGAAAAATCCGCTGCCCGCCGGGCCGTGCTGCGTGAAGATTGATGTGGAAGGATTCGAGGCCGCCGTGTTTCGAGGCGCAAAAAATTTTCTAGCCGAACGCCGCCCGTGGATTGTTTGCGAACTGCTGCCGTGCGAGGAATTCGATCCCGTCACGCGCACCAAACACAACAACAACCGCGAACCGCTGGCGGTGCTGGAAGAATTGAACTACGCCGCCTTTGCCATCACCGCCGAGGGATTTTTCCGCATGAGCGCGGCAGATTTCTCCCGCCCGCGTTCGTTGAAAGACTTTCTGCTCATCCCGAAAGAAAAAGTTTCCGGCGATTGCACGTATCTCGCGATGGAAAATGTCGGCGAGATTTTTTCCGCATGAAAGTTGCGCTCATCTCAACCGTCTTCAATGAAGGCGACGGGATTTTTGCCTGGGCGGAATCGTTGCGAAAACAGACGCGGAAGCCGGATGAATTTGTCATCGTGGACGGCGGCTCAACCGATGGCACGCCGGAGCGTTTGAAAAAAGCCTTTGGCCACGGCGATTTTCCAGCGCCGAAAATTGTCGTGGAAAAATGCCCCATCGCGCGGGGAAGAAATCTTGCGTTCCTCAACACCACGGCGGAAATCGTGGCCTCGATTGACGCCGGCTCGCTGGCGGCGGAAATCTGGCTGGAAAAAATCGTCGAGCCGTTGTTGCGCGATCCAAAGGTGCAGGCCGTCGGCGGCTGGCGTCCGTTGCGGACGGAAACGGAATTTCAAAAGCGCATCGAGCCTTACTGCCGCGTGCCGCGCGACCGCTGGCCGGTCGGTGCGCCGTGCGATCCTTCCGGCGGCAACATCGCGTTCCGCCGCACGGCGTTTGAAACCGCCGGGATGTATCCTGAATGGATGACGTTCGCGGGCGAGGATTTTTTATTCAACGCCACGATGAACGCGCTGGGCTTTTCAATTTATTACCAGCCGGACGCCTTGAATTTTTGGGAAGGCCGCCCTGACACGCGTAGCTTCGGTCTGATGGTTCGCCGCTACGGCTACGGCTTGGGTGAGATGCGCGTGTTCCCAAAAAATTACTGGAGCTGGCTGCTCACCACGCTTTGCCCGCCGCTGATTTTATTTTCCAAGCACCCGCTGCGCGACTGCTGGCTGCGCTGGCTGCGCAACGCGAACGGCATCTGGGGCTGGTTCACGGGACGATTCTTCGGCCACCAGCCGCCCGCCGGCTGGAAATTTTTGGACGGCTGCTGGTATCCGCCGCAAGCGCAGACATTCCTGCGTGAAAAAAAA
This sequence comes from Limisphaerales bacterium, assembly GCA_043776855.1. Lineage (GTDB taxonomy): Bacteria > Verrucomicrobiota > Verrucomicrobiia > Limisphaerales > UBA11358 > UBA11358. Next base: position 1,485 of record JAYVQV010000072.1, read on the forward strand.
TGAGCGCGCCCAAATCACAACCACACTTTGCGATGGCTTGCTACGGGCGCAGCGGCGACGACAACTTCGCCCGCGCGCTGGAGAACCACGGTCTGCTGGATTTTTACGCGCTCGGCACACGGCGCGGCTGCCGGGGCATCCCGCCGGAACACACGCGGCTGCAACCCGCCTTTGGGCTGGCGAACTATATTTTCGCCAAAACTTTGCCCACTTATGCCGGTGAAGCACTGCGCTTCCGCACGTTCGGCCTGTTCGACCGTTGGGCGCAAAGTTTATTGACGCCCGGCCAGCATTTTTTTACCGGCTACGCTTTCGCGCCCGGTGCCATGTGCAAAGCCCGACAGCAAGGTGGCCTGGCGCTGATGGACGCGTGGACTTCGCATCCGCTGGAATTTTGGGACGTGCTGGCCGAGGAACAAAAAATCTGGAAGTCAAAATTTCAACCGGTCTCGGATTACTACCAGCGTAAGACCATCGAATCCGTCGAGGCTGCCGACTACATTTGCGTGGCGAGCAACTTCGTCAAAAATTCTTTTCTGAAACGCGGTTATCCGGCGGAGAAACTTTTATTTTGTCCTTATCCAGTGGACTTGGAAGCGTTCACGCCCGCCGCCGAGCCGCGTCCCGCCGACCGGCCATTCACGATTTTGCACACCGGCGGCTTGAGCCTGCGAAAAGGTGCGCCGTATCTGTTGGAGGCGTTTCGGCTGATTCGGAAACAGGTTCCCAACGCCGTGCTGCGCGTGAAACGTCATCTGCGCGATGACGTGGCGGACATCTTGAAAAAAAATTCCGACCTGCCGATTGAATGGTCGGGCAACCTGGATTTTCCCGGCCACATCCGCCGCTACCAGACTTCGGATCTATTTTTGTTCCCGTCCATCGAGGACGGCTTTGCGTTCGTCGTCGCCGAGGCGCTGGCGTGCGGCCTGCCCGTGGTCACGACGCCCAACACCGGCTCCTCCGATTTAATTCAGCCGGGCGTCAACGGCGAGGTCGTCCCCATCCGTGACGCCCGCGCGCTGGCCGATGCGGCGCTGAAATGGTGGGCGCGGATTCAGGCGGGCGAAAAAATCGGCGGGCGCGCTGCGCTCGTCGAACAGCTGAAATTCAGCCGCTTCGAGGAAAATTTTATCGGCCATCTCGCCCGTTTAGGCATACAATCGCCGCGCGCAAAATGAAGTCACCTTTGAGCCAGCAACCGCCGCAGAAAATCCGTGACCTGCCGCGTGAACTTATTCTCGCCAAGCTCGCGGATTATTTTCATACGCCGCCCGCAGCGGAAATTGTGGAGACGGATTATTCGCTCTGGCGCTGCGCGGAGACTGGTTTGGAATTTTGCCATCCGCCGTTGCCGGGCAACGAGGCGTTTTACAAGTGGGTCAGCAGTTTTGCCAGCTACTATCCCGGTTTCCGCTGGGAATACGGCGAGGTCGTGCAGCTTTTGAGGTCGCAGAATTTTTCCGCGCCGGGCTTCAAGGTGTTGGATGTCGGCTGCGGCAAGGGCGATTTTCTCCGCGCGCTGGATTTTCTTCCGGCGCAGAAAAAATTCGCGCTCGACCTGAACGAGCCGGCCATCCGCGCCTGTCGCGAGCAAGGTTTCAACGCCTGCTGCGGCACGGTCGAGACTGCCATCGCGTCGGGATTTTTGAAGCCGGCGGAATTTCCCGTCGTCACTTCGTTTCACTGCCTCGAACACGTCAGCCAGCCGGTTGAGTTCGTGCGCGAACTCCTGCGCGCCACTGCACCGGGAGGAAAATTATTTTTAAGCACGCCGTATTCACCAATGTCGTTCGAGGCGGAATGGTTTGATGTGCTGAACCATCCGCCGCATCACATGGCGCGCTGGAACCTCGCGGCGTATCGCAAGCTGGCGGAAATTTTCGGCGTGAAGATGCGCCACTTCGCGCCGCGCAACCGTTCGCTGAAGCAGGCGCTGCAACTGTTCCGCCTGAAAACTTACGGGCCGAACGTGAACGTCTCGCAAGCCACGCTGGCGAAAGACATCCTGCTCCGCGCGCCGTCGTTTTTTGGCGGCTGGAGAAAACTGTCGCAACGCGCCGCCCGCCATGACAACGGTGGCTCCGACTTGATCCTCGTGGAATTCACCGTGCCGTGAAACCGTTGCGCGTCGCCATCCTGACCACCGACAAGCGCGACCACGAACGTGATTACGCGGATCCGGTTCCCAGCTTTGGCGCGGCACCGGAGGCGTTGTTGCAGGGTTTTGCCGGACTGCCGGAGGTGGAAATCCACGTCGTCTCGTGCGTGCATCGCCCGATTATTTCGCCGGAAAAAATCGCGCCGAACATTTTTTATCACAGCCTGGTTGTGCCGAAACTGGGCTGGATGCGGACGCTGTATCTCGGCTGCCACCGCGCGGTGCGGAAAAAATTGCGCGAGATAAAACCCGACCTCGTCCATGGCCAGGGCACCGAATTGGACTGCGGCATCGTGGCCGCGCGCAGCGGTTGGCCGAACGTGCTGACGATTCACGGCAACATGAAGGCCATCGCGGAACTGTATCATTCACGCCCCGGCAGCTTCCAATGGCTCGCAGCAAAATTAGAAACGCCCGCGCTGAAACGCACCGGCGGCGTCTTCTGCAACTCGGCTTACACGGAAAACCTCGTCGCACCGCGCGCCCGGAAAACCTGGCGCGTGCCGAACGCACTGCGGGCGGAATTTTTTGCGCCGTTGCCGCCGAAGAAAAAATCCGCCGTGCCGGTCATCCTGAACATCGGCGCGCTGGAGCCGCGCAAGCAGCAGCGGGAAATCCTCGTCGCCGCGCGACGGCTGCACGAGCGCGGGCTGAAATTTGAACTGCACTTCATCGGCAAAACGTGGGCGTCGGATTACGGAAAAGATTTTGCCCGCGAACTGGCTCACGCTGAAAGGGCGGGGTTCGCGCGGCATCGCGGACAAATGACCTCGGCGCAAATCATCGCGGCGATGGATGCGGCGGATGCGCTGGTTCATTTCCCGACCGAGGAGGCGTTCGGCCTCGTGTCCGCCGAGGCGCTGGCGCGGAACCTAAAATTTTTTGGCTCGGCGGTCGGCGGCGGCGTGGAGATTGCCAGCGGCGCGGACGGCGCGGAATTATTTCCCGCCGGTGATTTCGGCGCGCTGGAAAATGCCATCGCCAACTGGCTTCAGGCCGGTTGTGCGCGCCCGCAAAACGCGGCGGCAGAAATGCGCGCGCGGTATCATCCCGAGGTGATTGCGCGATGGCACTTGGAAATTTACCGCGAGGTGCTGAAAAAATGATGAAGGCGACTTCACAAAGGATGGAGCATTTGGACAGTATCCGTGGGCTTGCGGCCTTGGCGGTGCTGTTGTCGCACAGTCTGATTTTTGAGTGGCCCGCCCCAATAACTAAAGCGGTCAACCTGCCTTTTGTAAATCTCGCCTTCAATGGCAAGGAAGCGGTGGCGATGTTTTTTGTATTGAGCGGTTATGTGCTGGCCGTTCCGTATTTGACCGAAAAGATGCCGGGCGGAAAGCGTAAAATATATCTGCCCTCATTTTATGCGCGGCGTTTCACGCGGATATGGCTCCCGTGGTTTTTCGCTTTTTTTGCCAGCATGCTTGCACAACGATTTTTGTTCCGGGACTGGACTACCAATCCACCATTGAACGAGTGGGCGGCACAGTTTTGGCATGTGCCGCAGACGTGGGAAAGTTGTGTGCGTCAATGTCTGTTTGTGTTGCACGACGCGCGGGTTCAACTGTTAAGCCAGGACTGGAGCCTGGGCATTGAACTGAAAGCTTCCGTGCTCCTGCCGCTGTTCGTGGTTTTGGCGTCAGGATGGCGTCAGGCGGCACTGGCCTTGTTCGCGGCGGGGCTGGCTTGGAAGACTGGCACGGGAATATTTTACACCTCGTTCATCATGGGGGTGGTGTTGGCTGGTTATGGTCGGCAGATATTGGCCTGGCCGCAACTGGCATCACGCCATTTCAAGCTTGGGCTGTTGCTGGCGGGTTTGACCCTGTATCAAGGCCAGCAACTGATGGGGCCGGGGAAAATTTCGTGGCTGGTCACTAGCCTGGGCTGCATCCTCATCCTGGTCGCCGTGCTGGCCAGTGCGCGGTTGCAGGCATTTTTGCAACTGTCGCCGCTCGTGTTTCTGGGGCGCATTTCATACTCGGTCTATCTGCTGCAGTTCATCGTCATTCTCTGTGTGCTGCCACCGCTGATGCACTGGCTGAATCAACTCGGCGTGAAACATCCGGCGCTGACATTGCCGGTGACGCTGGGTGTGAGCGTGGGTGGCGTCGTGCTGCTTGCCGCCATAAGTTATCGCTGGGTGGAATTGCCTTGCATCAGGCTGGGAGCCTGGCTGTCCCAGAAGTTTATTTTGCCAGGAGATTCTCCAGCCAAACGTTAGAACGGCGGCGGATTTTATTTTGCAATGCGACCGGTATTTTGCGGGTTGGCTCGCCAGAGCGGCCACGCGCTTTTTTCCGGCGGCGCGGGGAATGGCGGCTTGATCGCATACAGGAACGACCCGGTGCAGCCGTAGATGATCCCGTTCGTGTCCACGTTGGGCGAAGTTTCCAGGTTGGAATCCATTTGATAGCGCCAGTAGGGCGGCCACGGATGGTCGCGATGAAACGTGCCGAGGCACAGCCAGGGAATTGAAACCAGCACCTCGCGGTTGGCGGTGACCGCCGGGCTGGCGTCAATCGGCACTTCGCTCGGTGTGGTAAAAAAGGATGTTCCGTCCGGGTGAATAAAAATGAAACCCTTGGAAGTGCAGAGGTAGAGATTGCCCGCCTCGTCCAGCACGGCGGTCGAGGCCGAGTAGCTGCCGGTGCGGAAACGCCAGTGCTCCGTGCCATCCGCCGCCAGCGCATAGACCAGCCCGTCGGTGGAGGTGAAATAGACGGTTCCATCCCGCGCCAGCGTCGGCGAGGCATCAATCGGCCCGCCGGTGGCGAACTTCCATTTCAATTTTCCCGCCGGCGTCAGTGCGTAGAAATTTTTGTCATGCGATCCGAAATAAATCGTGCCGTCGGCGGCGATGGCCGGCGACGAGGCGATGAGTCCGCCTGCGTCAAATTTCCATTTCAATTTCCCGTTCGGTGTGAGGGCGTAAATATTTTTGTCATGGGAACCGAAATAAATCGTGCCGTCCTCGGCGATGGCGGGCGAGGCGTCCACCCACGCGCCCGTGGCAAATTTCCATTTCAGTTTTCCCGCAGCGCTGACCGCGTAAGCATTCCGGTCGCGGGAGCCGAAATAAACCGTGCCGTCCGCGCCCACCGCCGGCGATGACTTGATTTCCAGCCCGGCCTTGAACCGCCATTTCACTTTGCCCGTCGGCGTATAGGCTCGCAGTTCGCCGCTCAACGTCCCCAGATAAACCGTGCCGTCCGGCGCCAGCGCCGGCGATGACAACGTCCGGTTGACCGGCAGCGCCACGCGCCAGAGCACGGTGGCCGCCACATTCGTCTCCGCCGCCGCCGCGAAAAAAACTGGCCCGCAAAAAATCAGGGCGGTGCCGAGCAACAAGGTTCGCATCACCCCAAGGTAGCCGCGCAGGGCTGGGCATTTCAAACGCAAAGAGATGCTGCCGGGGCGCAGCTTGACCCGGTTGTGCTTCGCGTTGGATTCCACTCCCTCTCCTCCTCGGAGGAGGAGCAGCGACAGCGGCTATGGACAGGGGAGAGGAGGCCCATGGTTTGCTAAATAAAAATCCCCTCTCCCCAACCCTCTCCCCGCTCGTGCCTCGCGGGGCGAGGGAGCCAGACCGCAACCGGGTCAAGCTGCACCCGAATTGCACTGGGCGATACTTTCGCGCTTGCCAAGCGGCGACGGGTTTTTCATCGTCGCGGCATGGAATCCCACGAATTGCTCCGCGAAGTCTTTGATAAAAAGTCCGCCAAGGAAGTCTCCGCCGACCTCCAGCTTTCCACCTCGATGATTTACAAATGGGCGCAACCCTCGGCCAACGATGGCGGCGTGGAAAATCCGCTCGACCGCATCGAGTCGCTTTACCAAAGCACCGGCGACGCCCGGCTCATCCAATGGGTCTGCCAGCGCGCCGGCGGATTTTTTATTTTGAATCCCAAGAACACGCCGCACCCCACCTTCCTGATTCCCGCGACGAACCAGATCGTCCAGGAATTTGCCGACCTGTTGCAAGTCGTCGCCATCGCCGCCGCTGACAACCAGATCACGCCCGCCGAGGCCAAGCAAATCCGCGCGCGCTGGGAAGAATTGAAATCCGTCACCGAAGGTTTCGTCGCGTGCTGCGAGGAAGGAAATTTTGCCGCGCTGAAAAAATCCGCCCCGGCCAAATCGTCCTAGGTTCAATCAAAAAACGGCGGCGGTAAAATTCCGAAGTCTGGTAGCGTCAGGCATCTCTGCCTGACGTAGAGGGCGCGCTTCCAGCCGCCCGGATAAAACGTGGATGGTTGGAAGCCGCTGGACTTTTTCAAAGCCGCTTGGTTTTGCGCGAGGTTCTTTCCGCCGGGCTAGAAGCCACGGCTCTACGGCAGGCAGGATGCCCGCCGCTACCACGTCACTCGCCCGCCGCACCTTGGTTTCAACTTCGGTGCTCGGATTAAATGGCGTCCCCCATTCACCGCCAGTCATCAGTTTTGGTGAGGACTAATGCCTTGAATCATTTCAAGGCTGCGCTTAAATGTCATTCATCAATCACGCACAAAACTTATGACGAACTCTTTTCTAAAAACCCGCGCCTCAAACCGGATGACCACGCACCAACGCGGCTTCACCCTCATCGAACTGCTCGTCGTCATCGCCATCATCGCGATTCTGGCCGGGATGCTTTTGCCGGCTCTGGCCAAAGCGAAAATGAAAGCCGGCACGGCGGTATGCATGAGCGATCTCAAGCAGATTGGGCTGTCATTTGGGATGTATGCCCAGGATTACGATGACGTTTATCCCGCCGGGGCATCTCGTGGGGCGTTGGGGAACCAGCCCGAGGACTGGATACACTGGCAGAACAATCCCAACTCCATCGGCAATCCGCCGCGCCCCTTGAGCCAGAGCGTCATCGCCCGGTATCTTCCCCTGACCGACGGCGACCGCACGAATCCTAAAGTCGTGTTGCGGTGTCCGCTGGACAAAGGCTGGAACACGCGACTCAACAGTTTGAGCACGGCGCCGCCCTACACTTTCTCTTACACCTTCAACTCCATTGGGACGGCGGCCTCCACGCTGTTGCCGGGAGACACTTCGAACAAGGGATTCGTCACCGAGATTGACACGCTGCGGACCACGATATTGAGATTCCGTTCAGTCCAGGTGAGGAACCCAGCGGGCAAGTTTATGCTGGTGGAGGAGCGCGGCGACCCGACGGACGGGCAGACCTTCTATCCTGCGGGGACGGACTGGGTGAACGATGGACGCTGGGCTGGCGGGGGCGATGTGTTGACCCTTCGCCACGGTCTTAAGTCAGCGGCTGGTTTCGGCGATGGCCATGTCGAGTTGATCGCGACCACGCAAGCTAATCCCAACGATCCCCAAGCAATCGCGACCTACTAAACGGACGTGCCGTCCCAACTGAACATGAAACGACTTTGCGCTCTGCTTTTGCTTGGACTCGTCCTGCTGGCCGCAGTGTCTGGTTGCCGAAAGAAGCGTTCCCCCGAACCAGATGTGGCACCTGTTGCACCCGCCCCTTCGGCCGGCAGCACCCTCCCAGCCGGTGAAAACACCTCCGCACCCAAGGTCACGAGTCCAGCGTTTGCAACCCCGGAATCAGTGGCGCAATACACAGTGGAACTGCGCGAGTGGGTGAAACGAGCGTCTTACGTCCCGACGGACATGGCCCAACTAAAATCGGCAGTGGGCGCCCCTCCTCTCCCCAAGACCAGACCCGGACAACAACTTGTTTACGATCCCAAGACCATCACCGTGCGTTTGCAGTAGCCGCCCGCGCCATCACGTCCGTGATGGTTTTTGCCGTAGTTGTCTGCGGTTGTGTTCTCTGCGCCCCTTCGCGGCGAATCACCGTTCCGCTTACGTGTGCTTTGCTGTCAGTCCGATTACTTCGGAGTTCGGAAATGATGGAAGGTCAGGCGGGATGCGCTGTCCTACGCCAGCACATCCTTCACCACGTGCCCATGCACGTCGGTGAGGCGGTAGTCGCGGCCGTCGAAGCGGTAGGTGAGCTTCTCGTGGTCGAGGCCGAGCTGGTGGAGGATGGTCGCGTGCAGGTCGTGCATGTGGACCTTGTTCTCGACGGCAAGGTGGCCCCACTCGTCGGTCGCGCCGTAGCTGGTGCCGGGCTTGAAGCCGCCGCCCGCGAGCCAGACGGTGAAGCCGCCGGCGTTGTGGTCGCGGCCCGTGCCGTTCTTCTCGGCATATGGCGTGCGGCCGAATTCGCCGCCCCACCAGACGATGGTGTCCTCCAGCAGGCCGCGCACCTTCAAGTCTTCCAGCAGGCCGGCGATGGGCTTGTCCACGGCAAGCGCGTGGTCCTTGTGCTTGGGCATGTTCGAGTGCTGGTCCCACGCCGGGTTCGCGGTGTTGTCGCCGTAGGTCACCTGCACGTAGCGCACGCCGGACTCGACGAGCCGGCGGGCCATGAGGCACTGGCGACCGAAGTTGTCGGTCTTGCCCTCGCCGATGCCGTAGAGCTTTTGTGTCGCGGCGGTTTCCTTTGAGAGATCGAGCGTGTCGGGCGCGTTGTTCTGCATCCGCCACGCGAGTTCGTAGCTGGCGAGGACGGCCTCCAACTCGGCATCGCCGGGAGACTTCTTGAGCTGCTCGGTGTTCAACTCTTGCAAGAAGTCAAAGCTGCGGCGCTGCTCGGCAGGCGAGAGTTTCGGGTTGGTCAGGTTGCGAATCGTGGCTTCGAGGATGGGCGTGCCGGCCTTGCCGATACCGGTGCCCTGGAAGACGGGCGGGAGAAAGGCATTGCCGTAATTGCGCGGGCCGCCGTTGCCGGCGCTCGGGCTGAGGCTGACGAACGCGGGCAAGTTCTCGTTCTCCGCGCCGAGGCCGTAGCTGACCCACGAGCCCATGCTGGGGCGGATGAACTGCGTCGCGCCGCAGTGCAGGAAGAGCGTGGCCGGCCCGTGCGCGATGCCCTCGGTGTGCATCGAATGGATGAAGGTGAGGTCATCCATGTGCCGCGACATCTCGGGGAACAGCTCGCTGCCCCAGCGGCCCGACTGGCCGTGCTGCGCGAACTGCCAGAGCGGCTTCATCACGCGCTGGGTGGACTCCTCGCGCTTGCCGGCGTTGGCGATCTTGCGCGCGTCGTTGAAGCCCATGAGCTGGCCGTCCTTCTCGGTGAGCAACGGCTTGTAGTCGAACGAATCCACATGGCTCACGCCGCCCTGCATGAAGAGGAAGATGACGCTCTTGGCGCGCGGCTCGTGGTGCGGCTGGCGCGGGGCGAGCGGGTTGGTCGCGGCGGCGGCGCGCTGCGCGGTCATGCCGGCGAAGGCCAGCGAGCCGAAGCCGCACGCGAGGGATTGCAGCGCGTGGCGGCGGGTGAAGAGCGGGGCGTTCATGCGATTACTTGGCTTGCAGTTCAACGAGGTTGGCGAGGGCGCGCAGAGAACGGTTCACGCGCTCCGGGCTGGGGAAGGCTTTGGCAACGTCCGGTTTCAGCACGACGACGTTGCTGCCA
>JAYVQV010000073.1:0-2828 GCA_043776855.1 Limisphaerales bacterium
CTACGCGTGCGGCCCGGCGGCGCTCATCGAGGCGATGATGAAGGTGCATCAATACTCGATGCTCTGCGCGTCCATCATCAGCCAGGAAGCCGCCATCGAGGCGCTCGTGCGCGGCGAGGACGGCATGAAAAAAATGCGCGACCAGTATCATCGCCGCCGCGACTTCATCGTGCGCCGGTTCAATGAAATCGGTTTGAAATGTCATCTGCCGCGCGGCTCGTTCTACGCGTTTCCTGATGTGAGTTCCACGGGCATGGCGGAAAAAGATTTTGCCGTGAGCCTGCTGCAAACGGAAAAAGTCGCCATCGTCCCCGGCACGGCGTTCGGCGAAAACGGCAAAGGTTTTTGCCGTGCGTGCTTTGCGACCAGCTACGAACAGCTCGTGGAAGCGGCGACGCGCATCGAGCGCCATGTGCAGGCGATTGCGGCGAAGAAATAACTTTTCTTGCGGCAGCTCGGCAGAATCGGCTTGAGAAGCGGAATGAAAAAGACGAAAGTAAGGCGGCTAAAATATGCCCAACGAACTAACAGAGCTTGAGTTTTCGCTCAATGACGTGGTCGGTGGTCAACCTCTGACTCCCGACAGTGTGGACTTGCCCACGTTGCGCGGTTTTCTTGCTGAAGTTGAAACTCTGATTAAAGGCGATGTTGCCGGAGCAAGTCTGGCGGATTCGCGAGTTCGAATTGAAAAAGGTTCCGTCAAGGTGGTTGCGCTTGTTGCACACTTACTGGCCACCGATACGCGTTCAGATATGGCAAGGCTGGATCAGACCGGCGACTTGGATGCAATTCAGCCCAAGCGCGCCCAGATAATCGAGAGTTGGCAGTCGCGTGTGCGCCGCTCACCGAGCCGCACTTATTCAATTCCTGACGGAGAAAAAAAGCGCACCGTTCGCATCACAAGCACGAGCCAATTCCAACACGCGGGAGAAAATGCTTGGGTCAGCATCGAAAAACATCTGACCGGCAAAGTTGTGGACATTGGAGGCAAGCAAGACCCAAACGTCCATCTTGTGCTGGCAGACACTGGCGAAAGCGTGCGCGTGGGTGCGACCGAGCAACAATTGGCTGCCGAGAAGGAAAACCAACTTTACAAGGACGTGACGCTTCGCGTGCAAGGCGAACAACACTTGCGAACCAAAGCCCTGCGAAATCTCCGGCTGATCCAATTCTCGCCGCAAACGACGGAGGTTGATGAACAAGCCTTGGTGTTGCTTTGGAAAAAAGGACGTGAAGCGTGGAAAGAAGTCCAATCCGCTGCCGGCTGGGTGGAATCATTGAGGGGAAACAAATAGGCCATGATTCAAGTCTCGCTCGACACCAGTTTTTTGATTTCCTTCGCTGATCCAAGCCGGCCAAATCATAGCATTGCCGTGGACTATTTCCGGCATTGCTTGGCGCAACGGATTCCAATGTGGATTTCAACCATTGCGGCGGGCGAGTTTGAAGTGAAGCAGCCAATCGGTGACCTGCCGTTGCAAAATTTTCGCATTCAGCCCTACAACTTGCCTCATGCTATTCGAGCCGCAGCCTTATTCCGGTCTTTGAGTGAAGGCCATTCGGCTTCCACCGATGACACCCGGCGAATCATCATCAACGACCTGAAAATTATCGCACAGGCAGAAGAAGATCAGATTCCTGTTATTCTGACAGAAGATGCCAACACGCTTTCGCGGATTGCCAGCCGCCTGCGCGAGCGAAATGCAAACTTTGTCCGCACAATTTTATTGGCTGATGGATTTGCTCCGGGGAAACTGGCGAATCCCGACCAAGAAGAATTCAGCATACCGCCCGCAACTACATAGTCCGATTGGCAAGGACAGTTTGGCTGCTGGCCAATAAGTTAACAATATGGTTCCACAAACTCCGCAAACCGCCGCCGCGCGGCTCAAGAAAATTTCCCCGCTGCGACCGAAGCTCGCCATCGTGCTGGGCAGCGGATTTCATCACGTCCTCGCCGAACTGCGCGTGGTGAAGAAAATTTCTTACGCGCAGATTCCCGGTTTTCCCAAGCCGACCGTCAGCGGTCACGCGGGCGAATTGTATTTTGGTCATCTCGGCCAGACGCCGGTGCTGGTCTTGAGCGGACGCGCGCATTTTTACGAGGGGCATCCGATGGAGCGCGTGACGTTCGCGGTGCGGACGCTCGCGGCGTTTGGCATCACCGACTTGCTGCTGACGAATGCTGCGGGCGGCATCAATAAAAAATTCCACGCGGGCGATTTCATGGTCCTGACGGATCACATCAATTTCATGGGGACGAATCCGTTGCGCTCAAGCGTAGCGCAGGCGTCTCGCCTGCACATGCAATCCACAGGCGAGACGCCTGCGCTACTTCCGCGCTTCGTGGATTTAACAGAGGCCTATGACAAAAACCTGCGCGAACTTTTGTTCAAGGCCGGAAAAATCTCGAAACTAAAATTGCAGCGCGGCGTTTATCTGGCGGTGAGCGGGCCGAGCTATGAGACGCCGGCGGAAATCCGTGCGTTCGCCACGCTCGGCGCGGACGCCGTGGGCATGAGCACCGTGCCGGAGGCGATGGTGGCGCGGCAGTGCGGGCTGAACGTCGCGGCGGTTTCGTGCATCACGAATCTGGCGGCGGGCATCAGCAAACAGAATTTGTCGCACGCGGAAGTGTTGGAGACGGCGGAGCGCGTGAAAAAATCCGGCGCGGCGTTGATCAAAAATTTTGCGAAGCTTTACCGCACGGAAAATTAATTAACCGCAAAGAACGCAGCAACGGTGTTCAGTGTGCAAGGGAGAAGTTGGGATTTTTGAGCAAATGATTCATCAAGACAATCAACTTCCGCATCACGGCGGTGAGGGCG
>JAYVQV010000074.1:0-37212 GCA_043776855.1 Limisphaerales bacterium
CCCAGGCGAGCGCGACATTCGACGGTTTTTCGCCGAGCTCTTGGCACAAGCCTTCCCACGCTTCGAGCTGCGACCGACTGGCGGCGACGCGCTTCTGCACATCGGCATTTTGGCGGCGGATGGTAGCTTTCGGATTCGCGCAAACTTGATCGGCGACCGGTGCCAAGATGCCCGCGAGATAACCACCGTCCAGCGGCGAATACGGCATAACGCCGACGCCATAAGCCTGGCACGCAGGCAACAACTCCAGTTCGGCGAACCGGCACGTCAGCGAGTATTTGCACTGCTCGGAAACGTAGCCGAGAAAGTTGCGCCGCCGCGCGGCTTCGTTGGCCTGCGCGATGTGCCAGCCCGCGTGATTCGACGAACCGGCGTAAAGAATTTTGCCCTGCTGCACAAGCACTTCCATCGCCTGCCAGACTTCGTCCCACGGCGTGTCGCGGTTGACGTGATGCATCTGGAATAGGTCGAGGTGATCGGTGCGCAAACGCTTGAGCGAACCTTCGACAGCGCGGCGAATGTATTTGGCCGAAGCACCGCGATCATTGACGCCCGTGCCCATGGTTCCCTGGAACTTGGTCGCGAGCACAATCTGGTCACGCCCGCCGCCCTGCGCGAGCCAGTTGCCGACAATCTGCTCGGTGTAACCCTCGTAATCTTTCCAGCCGTAAACATCGGCGGTGTCGAAAAACTGCACGCCGGTTTCGAGCGCGCGATCCATGATGGCGAAGGCTTCCGGTTCGGTCGCGCGCGGGCCGAAATTCATCGTGCCCAGACAAAGCCGCGAAACTTTCAGGCCTGTTCGGCCAAGATTGGTGAATTGCATAAATGTTTCTGATTTCCAGGTTCAATTTTTGGATTCCGGCACAACCACATCCGCCTTTCGCTCCGGCGGCGTGACTTTGAGCGACTCGATTTTGCCGTCGCGCACGCCGCCTTCGACCGTGGTGTTGAGCGGCGCGTGGAGTTTGAAACTGGCGTTCCAATTTTTTGGCCACGCGGGCAGCAGATAAGTTTTCCGGCCTTCGCTTTGCATCAACATCAATTGCAGCGCGTGAATGCCATGACCGCCGTTGTCCTCATCCGGCACATAATCAGAACCGTGCGCCCAGAACGCGGGGAAACGGCACTGCGGTTCTTTGCGCTGGAGCACGAAGGTGACATTCTTGCGTGCCGTCGCCGTGTCGCCGAGCAGCGCGGCTTGCACCCCGCTCTGCCGCCAGCAGCCGTCTTCTTTGAACCGGCGCGCGGCAAAAGTCGCTTTGGCCAAATCCAGACTTGGTTTTTCCAAACCAAAAATGCGGAACGGATAAATCGCGTAGAGTTCCGGATTTTCAAAATTGTGGCCCGTGTCATAAACCTCCGCTGGCAACAATTTTTTGACTCCGTTCGTTTCGCCAACCGGCAATTCCGGAATCTCCTTCAAGAATCGCTGCCAGCGTGCGCGTTGTTCCTCGGTGGCTAAATCCGGCGGCAACGCCAGCAGTCCCGGCAGCACCCAGCGCAGCCCGGCGATGTCCGGCGCGGGATTGCGCGCTTTCCAAAACATCTCAATCGCGTTGTCCGGATCGAGCAGCAGCTTGCCATTTTCGTGTTTCCAGTGCTGGTCAAAAAACTTCACGCCGGCGTCGGCGATGGGCAGCAGCGTTTCGCGCGCGAATTTTTTGTCGCCGGTGTAGGCATAGTAGTCGAGCATCATCGCGGAGAGTTCGAGAATCGGCGTGTAATAAAAATCTGTGTATTTGCCAGGTGCGTCGGGCGTCAGTTTGTTTATGCCTCCATAAAATGGTTTTGTCTCCGCGAAATAAGTGCCGTCGTGATGATAAAAATCGCGCACTTCTTTTTCGTTGTTCGGCAAAATCTCGCGGAACATTTTGAACAGTGGGCGCATCTCGTCGAAGTCGCCACTTTGCAGCATCGGCCAATACATCGGCCGCGTGTTCTGAAACCAATACTGCCCACCCCAGTCGCGCGCATCGGCGGACACGATGTAGTTCGTCTCGACGCCCTTGATTTTTTCAGACTTGTGCCAGTCCATCGTGAAAATCGAGCCGTTGAACTTGATCGGATATTCGCCGCGCCCGGCGCACGCACTGACAAATCGCTGCAAGACATAGCCGCGCGTGACTTTCACCGCGTCGTCATCGCCAGAAATGAAAAGCCAACTGCGATTCCAAAAAACGTCCCACCATTTCGCGTGCTCGCTCCGGGCGGTTTCCAAAGGAACCGACGCGGCCTGCGTGGCAACTTGATTCAACTGCGCCAGCCACGCTTCCGGTGTCGGCGTTTGCGCGGTCAAAACGCAAATGGAAATTGCGTGATGCTTCGCCGGTTTTGCGGAGTGCAAAACCGTGCTGCTCGCGGAAACCAAACCGTCGCCAGAAATCGCCGCACCGAACGTGCGATTTGTGAGCTGCGAAATTTGTTTGTTCTGGTTGCGATAAAACCAGACGACGCGATTGGTCTGGTCAGTGAGAAGCGTGTCGGCTTGCAGATTTTTCTCCGGCACAGGCCGCGTGGTTTCAAACGCTACCTCCATGTCGCGCGGCACGCCGGTTTCCGATTCGATGTGAATCAGCGGGCGGTTCGCATCCACCCAAACGCGCAGCGTCGCCGCACCGCTGCGGATTTCAATTTCGCCGGTCGCGAGCTTCAGCGTCTGCACAAAACCGGTGTCCGTCGCCAGCGCCGGCGACAGTTTCACGCGAACGCGCCCGACCTTCGGCAGACCTTTGTTGCCGCCAACATTGTCGCTCCAGGCATCGGTCTTGGAGATGTAGAAAATCAGGTCGCCACTTTTCTCGACCCAAACATTCAGGCCAATGTCGCCGTTGCCCAGCGGCATCGAGCCGCGTGAATCTTCGCTCGGCGAGTCCCAGACGACATCGTAAGCCGCGAGTTCCTTCGCTGGCTGGGCGCTGGCTGAAAATAAAATTGATGAGAAGATAAAAGCGGCGGCAAACCGCGCCGACCGAAGTTGTTTTTGGATTTTCATTTTTTTAATTAATTTTGTTTTACTGCATCCGTGCCGAGGAGTTGCACTTGTTCCGGCTTGGCAATTAAATGTGGTTCGGCCACGTCCGCAAACTGATTGTTCGCCAACACGACGTTACGCGCCTGCGGACCAATTTGCACGCCCGCTGACGAGTGTTCGATGCGGTTGCCGTCCACGACCACATCCACGAAACGCACCTTGCCGTCGTCATGCGGCTTCGCTTCGGCACTCGGCGGAAAAGCGACGCGCTGGTTGTAGCGCAGCAGATTGTCTTTCACAATCACGCCGCGCCCACCGGGCACGGGATGCGGCGCGACGTCGTTCACGAAGACGAGTTTCTTGCCGTATTGCGACGAGCCGAATTTCGTGATGCGGAGATTACCATCAGTCAGGCCGACGAAGCTGAACGGCACGTTGCCTTCGGGGTTGTTGCCGTGCGGCCCGATGCCGGGATGGTAGCTATTGGCAAACGCCACCTCGTTGTAGCAGAAGCGCACGAACCAGCCGCTTTGTCCCCACAGCCCCTGATTGCGCTCGACGCGGCAACTATCAATCGTGAAATCGTAGTAGCTGCCGTAAAGCTGCGAGAACGCGCTGCAATCGTAGCCTTCGCACTTGTAAATAATCATGTGCCGCATCAGCGACCACAGGCCGACGATGCTCTCGGTCGTCGGCGGCACGTCCCACGGACGGTCCACGGTGAACTCGGTCGGCGTGTTTGCCGTGATGACCCGATACTGCCCCGCGCCCGGGCCGTCGAGAACCATCACCGCCAGTCCGACAAATTCGCCCGGCTGCGCCTTGATGCCGGCAAGCGTGAGTTTTTGGCCGTCAACTTTTGTCGGCAGACCGAACCACGCGATGTTGCTCTGCGTCACGGGCGTCGGCAGCGCGCTGATGTCCAGCGTCATCGCCTCGCGTTCGCCGCGCACGAAGTTGTAACTGCGATTGTAGGCGGAGTAAACCTGCTGCATCGCGATGGCCCCGTAACCCCACGACGACGAGCCGTGGATTTCGTTGCTCTCGCAAATCATCTGGTGCGCGCCGCCGCCGAGTTCGACGTAGCAATAGCCCATCCCGTTGGCAAAATAATTTCCCGTTTCACGCGCGTTGCGCAGATTCTTGAAATGCGTTTGTCCACCTTGCACCTGACAGTCGCTGAACTCAAAATTTTCCATCGCACCCACGCGCACGAGCGTCGCATGGTCGCCGTCAAACTGGCTGGCAATGAGTTTGCCTTGCGCGTTGGTCGCGGCGTTCCACAATTCCAGGCTGCGGTCGGGATGATTGCACCCGAGCCAGTGCTGAAAATTCACGCGGCGGAAAAACACGTCGCGCGACACGGCGGGCTTCAGCGGCTTCAATTCGTTTGGCACGCTGCGGTCGCTCAAATCGGTGAAGAGCGTGTCCACCTTGCGCACAATCATCGTCAAATCCTCCACCGCATAGCGCGCCACGCCGTAGGCTGCGCCCGGCGCAAAATCCGCACGCGTCTTCGGCTCGTCCACCGGCCATTGCAACACCGTGGCGTCGCGCCCCTGGCCGCGCAGCACGGTGCGCTCGGGAATCACGAAATAATTCGTCAGCCGGTAAGTGCCCCACGGCAAAAACACGATGCCGCCGCCGTTTTGTTTTGCCGCATCGAGCGCGGCGCGAATCGCGGCGGTGTCATTCACCACGCCATCGCCCTTCGCGCCGAATTCTTTCACGTTGAAAATTTTGTCCGGCCAGACTTCCGATTTTTTGATTTCCACCGCCAGCGGCCCACCCCAGCCGCTCGCGCCGCCGAAGCCGTTGTGAATCCAAAGCTCATAGCGACCTTCCGCCACATTTCCCCGCAACTGCGCCCGCAACGAAAAGCGGCCGGCATTCGTGACGGCCAGATCAATCCATTTGCCATCGCCAGCGCGCAACGCAGCGCACGCCGTGCCGAGGTCGTGCGGCAGCAGGAAATTTTTCCCGACGATTTGAACCAGCGAACCGGGCGGCGCTTGGTTCTTGCTCAAACCGGGCTGAAGTTGCACCGGCTGCATGAACCAAAGCTCGGGACGATTAAGAATAACCGCCCGGCCTGTGCTGCCGGGTGTTTTAGCCGCAATCTCAAAAATGCCGGGCGGAAAATTTTCGGGCATCTGAAACTTCGCTGAATTCTCGCACGGTTGAATCGCGGGAACAGTTTGCGTGGCGACCGAAACATCTGTCTTCGCTCCGGAATGTTGAACCGGTCCGTCCGGCAGCCGGCCAACGGAAAATTTTTCCACCTCCGCCAAACCGCCGCCGTAAAGCAAAACGGTGTTGCCCGGCTCCACGCTGTCGGGCGACCAGAAAACAACGGGTGCTGCCGGCAAAAGGAATCCAGTTAGCCAAACCGCCAGACAAAACGTCACTAATTTTATTTTAGACATGATTTCAAAAACGAGTTCAGACCGCCGGCTGATAATCCAGCCAATCAAAATCAGCAGGCGCGGTGCACCGCTGGCCGTTGCCGGCGGCATAAAGTCCGATGACCACGCCGTCGTGAAAGCGGATCGTCGGCGCGTAAATGCCGTCGGAACATTTCACGCCGGCGAGTTCAAGCTGCGAGCGGCGCGTGAGGACATGGCCGATTTGCCGCCAATGAATTAAATCGCGGCTGTGCCAGCTGGGAACGCCGGGGAAATATTCAAAGCTGCTGTTGACCGGATAAAAATCCTCGCCCACGCGGCTCACGCTCGGGTCGGGATAAAAACCGGGGATGACTGGATTTTTGCAGGTCATGTTGCTTATCAATTCATTTCAATACTACCGGTGTGCGAGCCGGGGCTTAAAGCGAATGTCAATCGCCGGCCTTGAATTTTTCCCGCCGGCGACTTGCCGTCGAGTTGGACTCTGCCGCGCCCGGCGGGACTTGGCAAAGCCAACGTAGTTTCAGTTTTTTCTGGAAGGGTGATTTGGAAGCGCAATTTTTCACCGTCTTTTTTCCACGAAACCGACACCGGCCCGAATTCGGTGACCACCACTCCTTCAGCGCGGGTCAGGTCACCGAGATGCGGTTCGATGAGAATTTTCCGTTCCGCAACCGGTTTGTCACGCCGAACGCCAAGCACATAGGCGCTCAAAAAATAACCTGGGAACATGCCGTAGCAATGCGCCTTCGAGCCGCCGTTCAGACTTTCCCACGAACATTCCCAAGGCGATGACACCATGTTCGGCCAGTTGGTGCGCCACAACTCCAACACCCGCGCGTCTAACGCCGCCTGATCCAGGCCATAAAGCAACTTGGCGACGTAATAATAAATCATCACCGGTCCACCTTTGAGCGAGTTCTGTTGTTCCAGCATTTTTTTAAGAACCCGCACTCGGCGATTTTCGGGAACAATGCCGCGTTCCAACGCAAAAACATTGGCGTGCAGTGTGGTTGGCGTGAGATGGTTGGTGCGGGACAAATTGAACTTTCGTTTCGTCTCCTGATTCGCCGCCATGTCTTCGTCGGTGAAATAACCGGAGTAATAACATCCGTCCGCTTCGTTCCAGAGAATCGTGTTGATGGCTTGGGCGAGTTCTTCCGCCGCCTTTGCAAATTTTTTGCTGTCACGCACTTCACCGATGACGCCGCCGATGAAACCTGCATCAGTCAACGCGCGTTGAACAAAGGCGTTGAGCGTGCTCGTTTCGCCGGTGAAATAGCCAAGTGGATTGCCCCACACCACCCAGTCCCGTGCCCGCACCAATCCACGCGCCGTGCGCCGCTCCAGAAAATAATTCATCTGCGCGGCCACGGCCGGCCAGATTTCGCGCAGCAACGCCGGATTGCCGGTGGCTTCGTAGTAGCGGCGAATCCCCGCCAGCCATTCGCAGGCGCGATCTTCCATCTTGGCATGAATATCGTAGCGGTCGGAGCAGGTATGCGCCTTGACCCAGTCATCCGGTTGAAGTGTCAGCGCCGTGCGCCGCACCAATTCACCGAGCAAACGCGGATCGCCAAAAACCGGCTGGCCGTTTTCTCCCGGCGCGGACATCGCGGTGCGGGTGATTTCATACGACGGCGGATCACAGTCCATCCACTCGACGCGCTCGCGGTCGGCGCAATCCACATAAGCATCTTCACTCAAGACTTCGCCCGACCGCGCGCACATGCCCCAAAGGCGGTTGAGAAAATCGTCGTTGGAAGTGAATGAGCCGATGCGGTCAAACGGATAAAGCCGCTCGATCAACTGGAAGCCGGTGATTGTCGCCTTGCCGGTCTTCACGACGATTGCACCCTTGGAAAGGCCGCGCGTATCAATCGTGAAGTGCCGCTGCGAACCGGCCTTCGCCAAATAGCGAACGCCAAAAGGCTCAAATGCCAGCTCGGTGTTTGCTTCGGCATCCCATGCGATCACGGGATACGCCTGCACAATCCGCTCGGTGCTAAATTCCAATTTCTCGCCCGCCAGCAAAGTCAACGGCAGTTTTGCCCCATTGGCAAAAGTCACGGCCACCGGTTTTTCGCGCAGCCGCGCCATTCGCCGTGCGGTCAGCGCACCCCACGCTTCGCCGCCAATCGGGGACGCCGATTTCCAACTCGCATCGGAAAAATCGGTTTGCGCCCAATCGCCGTCCTCCACGCGGGCATCCACCAGCGTATCTCCAAGATTTGGCCAGGACGCTTCGATTTTCTGAAAACGTGTTTGGTCGGTCCAGCGCCAGGCGGCATCGGTGTGAAATTTTTCCAGACCGTCCACATCCAATAACGCGGTCAGGCCGGGCGCGTGCCGCATGACTTTGCCGCCGGAAAGATTGCCCACGACCAGCACCGCGATCACGTTTGCGCCGGGCTTCAAATGCGACGCAATTTTAACGGTGTCATATTCCGGGCCGTTGGGCTGAAAACGGTTCGGCCCGCGCTCGACGTAATTCCCGTTGACCCACAAGACATAGCGGGCATCCGCAAAAATATGGAGCGCCGCCTGCGCTGGCTGTTTCGCCAAATCAAACTTCCGGCGAAACGCCAGCACCACCCCGGTCTTGTTCGATTCCGCGCCCGACCAGATCATCGCCGACTGTAGCTTCTGTCCGATGGCATCGGATTGAATCGTCGGAAATGCCCGCAACGGCGTAGTTGGCGATGCGGCCATCAGTCCCTTGGGCGCGATAAACAGCAAGACCCCGCAAACAAAGGCGAAAACAGGAGAGAGTATCGTATTCTTGGAAATCATTTTCTTTTTTCCCGTTTCCGGCCTCCTGCATGAGCCGCGCATCCGGCACGACCTCGCTTGGGTCGAGCTGCTCTGGTAGTATGACGCGCCGAAATAGATCATGCCTTTGTGAACGAAATAATTTCGCTTTTGTCCGCCTTCACTTCCACTATGCGACAACCAAAAAGATAATTTTCCGGCAACGTTTTTTTTGCCTCGCGACTGGTTTCGGAAAAAATCTTCACTGTCGCCGGCACTGGCGTTGGGTTGGACAACCGCACGCAAATTTCTTTAGTCCTGTCCGAAACAATTTCCGCCGTGATGTTGTCGAACGCGACCACGAGTGACTTGTCGGGCTGAACGTAAAGGCCGGGAATTTCAATCGTCGTGAGCATCAGCGACGTTTCCGCCCACGTCGTCATCTTGAGCGTTTCGCCGATGCGCTCCGGGCCTTCCCAATCCGTCATATTCACGCGTTCACACATCCAGCCGGGCTTGGCGTCGCCGAGCGGCTTGAGCGGATGCGGCAGATACTGCGGCAGACCAAACGCAATATCGCGCAGCATTTCTAGATGAAACCGGTCGCCGCTCGCGCGGAAAATTTTCAGCAAGCCGAGGCCGGAAAACGTGCACAGCCCCGGCGCGGAATGTTTGTTCTGCGTGTTGGCATACACCGAGCCGGTCGTGCGAATGTCAGCTTTCGCGAACGTGGACTGCGGCGGGAATTGAAAATCGTAGCCGACCACCCACGTCGAAAATTGCCGTGAAGTTTCCGCCGCCCGCGTCAGCCAGATTTTTTTGCCGGTCGCCTCGAAAAGCGCGACGTAGGATTCGATGAGCGCATACCACGATTCCGAATCAGGATTTTGCAGCGCGTCGCCCGGCCCGCCGCTGCTCAAACCCTTCGCCGTAAATTCACGGTAAAATTTTTCCGCCGCCGCCTGCGCCACCGCGAGGTATTTCGGTTCTTTGAAATAATTCGCCGCCAACACCAATGCCGCCGGCACAATTGCGCCGCTGGTTGAACCGCCGACACAAATTTCGCCGGTCAGCGAATGAACAAACTGCCCGAACTGCTTGTTCTCATTCCACAGCTTCACGAACGCGTCGCAGACTCGCTTCACGCCCTTGCGCCATGAGGGTTTTACGGCCAGGCCGAGTTTTTCCATCAGCAAAAATTGCTTGATGATAAAAAACACGCCGTCGCCGCTTTTGCGGATGAGATGCCAGTTGCCGGTGTGCGGCTTGCGGATGTCGCCGCCGATCCACTCGGTGCCGTTGCGGCCAGCGTCCCAGAAAAATCCTGACGGCGCGATCCCATCAGGAAATAGCCAGTCGAAGTTGCGGAGGACATTCTTACGCGTCTGATCACCGCCGGCGAATAGCAACGGATAGGTGGAAATCATCCCGCCCGTCCAGCCGATCTGCCAGTCCTGCAAAAAATTTTGGCGCGGCCCGACGGAATAATAGCCGTGCTTGGGAACAAAATTATCACGATTGAATTTCTCCTCCTGCAATTCCATGCACGCAGAAAACGGCAGCGCCGGTTTTGCCGCGGAAGCTGGAAAAAGTTCTTTGCGCACTTCGGCAAATTTGTCGAAGAAGTCCTGTAGCTTCGGCGCGTCGAACTCGTAAATGCGAAATTCAATTTTCACCTCGTCACCGGCTTTGAAATCGCGCGGCTGGTCGAGCGACGGAAATTCGCGGTCGCAAATGCGGTAGTTGTGCAATTCCCGCACAACCGGCGAGGTGATGGAAATGATGGCGCGGTCACGACGGCGCGTTTCTTCAATGCCAATGCCGTAGTCGCCAAGTTCGTTGCCCTGTTTCGTGAACAGCAAAAAGCCTTTTTTGTTTTTTGCGTCATGGAATCCGATACCCGGCACGCTCAAGCTGCCGCTGCGTTCCTGAATGCGCGAAACGCCTTCGCCAAGATTAAGTCGCGGCACATCGGTAATAATAATCGGTCTGTCCGGCCCGATGTCCTGCACGAAATAAAGTTTTGGCGAATACGGAATTTTACGAGCGAGAAAGCGGTTTCCGCTGTAAGCCGCCGCTGGCAGCAGGACATAATTTCCTGGCGACCAATTTCCGAATTCCAACTCCACAGCCACGGCAGCTTGCGGCAAATGGCCTTTTTCACAGCGGAAACTGATTTGGATTTCGTTGGTCGAAACCGCTTGCTGAACGAACTTGGTCGCGCTCGTCACCCGCCAAGCAGTGTCGGACATACTGATTTTTTCAACATCGTCTGCTTGCAAAACGGACTTCGCACTGTTGGTCAAAACATTCTGGTGCGCGTGATCAAATTGACGCAACGCCGCGCGCAGTCTGAATTTTACGGAACGAGTGCCGGGGTGAAAATATTTTGGCGCGACAGGCGGCATGGATAGAATCAGACTAGCCGAAGCCGGTGGTCGGGCGAGGGTGAAATTTGCGTCGCGAACGAGTCATTCTACATCGAATCCCCTCGGCAAGCGATATCGTTCAAGAAAAACAATGGTGCGACGCAAAAATGCACGCGCCCGACGAAATTCAACCCTTTGGCCCTTCGGCGGATTCAGCTAGCTTAAGCTCACTAGCCAAATTAAAAACAACGGAATTTATTTTTGCCGCCGTTTGACACACTAAAATATTATGAAACAAATTTCACTGGTTACCGCGTTAAGCGTGCTGTTCGCCGCGCAATTCAGCTCGTTGCTGGCGCAAGTGCCGCGCCACCTTCCCAACGAGTTGGACGCCGAAGCGGTTTTGAACGGCGCGTATCCGTGGCCCACGTCGCCGAAAGTTGAGGTCAACTACGACACCAACGGTTTTGCCTTCGACCGACTGACCCTGGTTCCGCCCCCCGGCGTGCATCCGCGCATTTTAATCAGCCCGAGGGAATTGCCGGATTTACGCCGTCGCGTCGCGGACACGGAAATGGGTCGCGCGCTTCTGAAAAATTTGCGGTCCCGCGTGAACGATGCCATCAAGCAGCCCGGCGCGTGGGGAGCGACATTTTACGATGCGCTCGCCGCCGGGAATTTGGCGGATGCAAAAAAACTGCTCGCGGAAAAAAACGGCAAGCCGCCTCAGATCGGGCATTACCAGCCGTTCATCGAGGCGTTTGCGATGGAAGCGCTGGATGCCTTGATTTCAAAAGACGAACAGCGTGGCCGAAAAGTTGGCGCGGCCCTCGCAAGTTATGCCGCGATTGCCGAGCCGGCGATTGACAGCGCGCTCGCCCAGCCGCTCGGTGACGATGTTTGGCGCGTGAAATTGAACGGCCCGACCACTGGCGACTGGAGCAGCGATCAGGGCGCGCGTGACCTTGTCGGTTACCACATTCTTGGCTACGCCTACGACTTTGCCTACAACTTCATGACCGAGGCGCAGCGTTCCCAAGTGCGCAGCGTCATCTCCAAAGTGACGCGCGGCGAACTGTGGATGGGCGCGCGGCTGCCGCATCATTTTCGCAACTGGAACTGGTGCGCCGTCGGCTTGAGCCAGCCGCTGCTCGCGCTGGCAATTGAAGGCGAAGACGGCTACGACCCGCGCGTTTTCAAAATGGGCGTGGACATCGCGCGCGATTATTTCAGCTTCGGCATTTCGGAAAATGGTTTTTCCACCGAGGCCGTCGGCTACACGCAGTTCGGTTTAGTCTGGGCAAATCCCTTCGTGGTCGCCGCCGCGCGGCGCGGGGAAAATCTACTCACGCAAAACCATCTTCGCGCGATGATTGAGTGGTATTTGCATTCAATGGAACCAGCGGCGCTCGCGCTCGGCCAGGTTTCGACGAACGCGGATTTTGAGCAGCTTCAGCGCAGCCTGCCGCAGTTTTGGACGAGTCACGGCGATGGCGGCGACGAAGGCCCGGCCATCTGGACGATGGCGCTGTGGAAATATTTTTATCCGCACGACGCGAAAATTGACCTGCTTTGGCGCGTGGTGGTGAACAAGAATCGTGGCCAGCCTTTCACGGGCAGTTTTCATTTGATCGAGCCTTTGCTGTGGGCTGATGAAGCGCCCATCACGCTGAAACCGGACGCGGCGGAGAAATTGAACCTGCCGCGCGCACTCTTTGATGCCACGCGCAGTTCGTTCATCGCACACAGCGGCTGGAACACCAATTCGGCAATGTTGCAGTTCGAGTGCCGCACGGATTCAGTCGGCTCTAGCCACGAACACGCGGATCGCGGCGCGTTCACGTTTTCCGCGCTGGGACGGCAGTGGGCGAGGGATAATTTCCGTTCCGTCGAGACGCGTCATCATAATTCCATTTTGATTGACGGCAGGGGACAAGGTTTTTGGCCGGGGCCGGGCAAATGGCTTGGGCTGGATGACAAAGGCTGGGCGCTCGTTGCCGCCTGCGACGCAAAAGATTGTTACGATTGGTGGTGGCCCAAGGAAATTATAGCGGAAGACCCGAAAAATTTTGAGCGTTTCAAATTTTCGCGCTGGCAAAGCAATTTGGCCGACGCCGAGCAGTTTCAAATTGATTACGCCAGTCAGACGCCGGAGCAAGACCCGCGCCCGTCAGTCGTCGCGCATTGGAAAGGATTTACCGCGCACGATCCGCGCCTGTGGGACGAGGATGCCTGGCCCGTGCGTTTGACGAACAATCCAGTGCAGCGCGCCTTTCGCACGATTGCCTTCGTGCGCGAGCCGCATCCGTATTTGCTGGTCGTGGATGACATCCAGAAGGATTCGCAAGCACGGCTTTACGAATGGCTGATGCAAATGGGCATGAACACTGCCGTCGCGCGCATGGCTGGTGGCGAAATCATTTTGTGCGACGCCACCGTGCCGCTGGACGAAAACGGCTTGCCTAAACTGCGCAAGGGCGACCGCGAATTGCTCGTGCGCGTGCTCGACTGCGGTGTGCCGGCCAATGCGCACGATTTTCAATCCAAGCCGTCATTTCGATTGGAAACGTTCGAGCGCAAAGACACCCTCGTGCCGGAAGCGCCCAGCACGGCGCTGTCCGGTTCGCGCACGTTTGGATTGGACAAACGACTGGTGATTGCGAGCCGGGCGGTTGCGCCGAATTTTAAAATCATTTTGTGGCCGATGCGCGAGGGTGAACCTTTGCCGGATACGATTTGGAACGAGTCGAAAACGGAACTGACCGTGATGGGGCAGGGCGCGACGGATAAAATATTGTTCCGCACTGAAAACGGTGGCCGCACACACGTTGCGTTGGAACGAACCGGTAAAGCAAAAGCGACCATTCCCTGACTGACGCAAATCCGTCCCGCACCGATGCAACATAGCCCCTAGTTACAAAACCATTTTGTAGCCAGCTTATTTCAACCACCTGCCACTCGCTCTAAAAGCCGTGTCTCTTGGTCTAAAAAAATGAAAACCCTTTCCGCGCCAACTAAAAAGCCGTTCGCCGCCTTTACGTTGATTGAACTGCTGGTGGTCATCGCCATCATCGCCATTCTCGCCGCCATGCTGCTGCCGGCGCTTTCCCGCGCGAAGCAGACCGCACTGCGCACCCGCTGCCTGAACAACGTCCGCCAGGCCGGTCTGGCGACTACGATGTATGCCATGGATGCCCGGGACGCTTTGCCCTACGGTTATGTGCTGGCGGGTGAAGCGTCGCAGAATGCCAATCCCTCCACGGGTAATTGCTGGACAAATTTTACCAGTTCGCTCGGCTTAAAAGACCAGGCCTCCATCCAAAAATTTTACTCGTGTCCCGCCGCCTCGTCGCAACTTTCGCAGGGAAACAACCCGCGAACTTACGCCGCCAACGCCAACATCAACTGGTATGATACTGCGGCGGGAACTTATGCCTTTACCAAAATCACCACGCCCAGAAAGCCGGTCATCACCATGCTCGTTGTGGACGCTGGTGCCGCCAACAATGGAACGACCTTGCCCATCACGAGCTATCGCACCATGGCCGAGGGCATGAACTACGCGCCGCTCTTCGCGCACTTCGGCCAGACGTTTCAGAAAATGGTTTCCAATCCGGGCAATAATTATTTCAACTACGCGAACGGCTCGGCGGTGTTTGCCTTTTTCGACGGCCATGCGGACGTCCGCAAACCGGATCTCACCATGGGCAAAACCGATTCCGCCCCGGTGCTGCCGTCGCAAACGCCCGGTCTCGCGACCGATTTCTACAAGCAATTCTGGAACGGCCAATGAAATCATTTACGCGCCAGTTTTTCTCCAGCCTCACGCTCGCCGCCGCGCTGCCGTTCGGGACATTCCTCCATTCCCCTGCGCCAAACGAACTGATTTACAAGCACGCTGCACACGGCGATTTGAAATTGTTTTGCTTTGCACCGGCCACAAATTTCGTGGCGAAAAAATCCCCGGCAATTCTCTGGATTCACGGCGGTGGCTGGACGGGCGGAACCTGTGAATCTTTTTTTCCGCTCGCGCGCTACACCGCCACGCGCGGGGCGGTGAGTTTCGTCGTGGAATACCGGCTGGCAAAAACCAACGGCACGGTGACCGTGGCGGCTTGCGTCGCGGACTGCAAATCGGCGGTGCGTTATCTTCGCAGTCATTCAGATGAACTGGGCATTGATCCAAACCGCATCGCCGTCATCGGCGAATCGGCGGGCGGCCATCTTGCTGGGTGCGTCGGCACGCTCAATGGTTTCAACGATCCGGCGGACGACTTGAAAATCAGCGCGCGGCCTGACGCGCTCGTGCTTTACAATCCGCTCACGGATTTTACGCAGTCGAGTTTTCTAAAACTGTTCATGAACGGCGAGGCGGCGGGTGACAAACTGAAATGGGCGCGCGAACTTTCACCGCTGTTTACCATTCGCTCCAATTTGCCGCCGACGATCTGCATCCACGGCCTCGCGGACACGGTAGTTTCGCCGGACAACTCGCGGCTGTTCGCCGAAGCGATGCACAAAGCCGGCAACCGCTGCGATCTTGTGCTGCTGCCAGAGACGCCGCACGCGTTTCTGATTCCAAATTACAAATGCTCCGAGGCGACCGTTGTGAACGCGCTGCTCATCGCGGACAAATTCCTGACCACGCTCGGCTGGTTTTCCGGCGAACCAAACTTGGTCGTTTCCGAGCCGCCGTCGTGGACACCCAAATGGCCGTTATCAAAATCCAAATGAAAAAATTTACTCAAATAATTTTGTTGGCGTCAGCCTTTTCAGGAAGCGGTTTGGCGCAAACCAACTGGTCGCCCGTGCCGCCGCAAAATCAGGGGCTGCCTTACACGCGCAGCGCGCAAAAATTTGCCGGCGAAAAAATCAAAGACGCCGTTGCCGTGTTTGCCGGCAGCCGCTATGCCTGGGTTCACGGTTTCAAAGTCCGGCTGGACGACGCGAACTGGCGCGACGAGGCGGTGCTGCGTGACGGAAAATTATTTGTGCCCGCCGCGTTTGCTGGTGTTTTGGATTTGGCGGAAATCAAACCATCGCCTGCGCCAAGCTATCTGGCTGACCGTTGGGTTTATTCGTTGGAAATTCCAAAATCAAAAGCTGCGACGATTCAAATTGACGGCAAAGACTACATCGCGCTGGCGGACGAGGCGCAGAAACACGGCTTCAAAGTCTTCCAAAACGAGCGCGGCCTGCTGCTCATCGGCAAAATGGAAATTTTGTTTTCTGAATCCGAATCCAATTTACTCGACAGCGTGATCGCGCTTTTCGACACGCCGGAAAAATTCGCCGATCCCGACATCGCGACGCGCTGGATTCCGGCGTTGACGCGGCAGGGCGCTTGGACGAATCACGTCAAGGTCACGCCGGAGCAATTGAACATTTACAGCGGCCCAGAAACGAAATGGCCAACCGCGCCGAAGTCGGCCTACGATTTCTCCGGCTTCAACCAAAAGCTCCTCGGCTCGAAAGTCCCGCCGCCGGGTGTTTATCCACGCGTGTTATTCAGCCCAGAGGACGTGCCGATGCTCGCGGCGCGGGTAAAAAAATCCAAGCTCGGCCAGAAGTCGCTCATCGAGATGCAGTATTTATTCGGGCAGAGTTTTTGGAACCCGAACACGAGTGACGGCAAAGTTTTTGAGAAACTCGCCAGCAACGATCTGGCCGGACTCGATTGGCCGGACGACGTGCGGCCCGAACGGGTCGCCACGTTCAACACCGCGCAGCAGTTCAAGGGCGAGAAGCCGGGCATTTATAATTCCCACGTCGCGTATCTGCCGGAATGCCTGAATGACATCGCGTTGTATTGTTTGTTGACCGGCGATGATCTTCACGGCCAGCAAGTCGCCACCGCGATTGCCAATTATTACAAACTGCGCGAGCCGTTGATTGACGCGTGGAACGCGATGAGCGATTCCGAATTCGGCGACGAGCAAAACAACGCCAACGGCTCGGTGACCGGCTGGCGCGGAATGCACGGCCTCGTCGCGCACATGAATCTCGGCCTCGCGCTCGACTTCGGCGGCAAATGGATGACCGCCGAGCAAAAGGAAACCATGCGCCGCGTCATTGCCAAGGCGACTTACGGCCGCCGCGCTTACGGCGAGGACAGCACGGTGCGTTTCCGCGACGTGAACTGGGTGGGTTGGGATTTGCCGCAATTTCTCGCGCTGACGGCCATCGAGGGACTCGAAGGTTTTGACCGCGAAGCCTGGGAACAAGGGCGCGACACGGTGCGCGCGTTCTGCGATTTCGGCATTGACGATGCCGGCGTGGTGTTCGAGAGCAACGGCAAAACGCCCGGCAGTTTACAATTCATCACGCTCTCGCTGGTGGCCTCGGCGCGGCGCGGCGAAAATTATTTCGGCCATCCGCACCTGCGCAAATTGCTGGAAGCGCAAACGCAAATGACTTCGCCCAACGGCCGCGTGACGGTGAACTGCGGGACGCAATACGAACCCTTCAGCCGGCAGTTTGTATCACCACAGTTGACGGATGAATTGAAATCGTTTTTCCCGCGCGAGCGCATCGCGGATTATTTGCTGACGAAGATCACCGCTTCGCCGGCACAGGCGGCGAACGAATACACACGCGGCTGGGCGATCCAAAATTTCGACGCGGCGAAATATCGCGAGCAGGTGAAAAAAAATCAGCGCCTGCGTCTGCCCAGTCCGACTTATCCCGGCTTTGTGCCCGGCGTGCTTTACGATTCAGATTTTGCGTCGGCGACGCGCGCAGATTTGAATTTGCCGCTGGATTTTAATGCGCCGGTTCACGGCGTCTTCTCCAGTTACAGCGACCGCACGACGAATGCCGCGTGGATGAATATCATGGTTCGTCCCGACCATTATCTCGGCGCGGGGCATCACCACGCGGACGCGGGGATGTTCCATTTTTCCGCGCGCGGCGTGGACTGGTTCACCGAGTCGCCGTTCACGCAGACTTACGACGGCAAATTTCACAATCTCGTTTTGGTGGACGGCGAATCCGAGGCGACGACGCTGCCGGACGACAAAATTCTCGGCTGGAATGCAGCGGCGAATTATCTCGGCGCGGTGGAAAATAAATTTGCCGCGAGCGCGGCCGCGGATTTGACCTCCGCCTATTCGTGGCGGTGGCTGTGCCAGTCGCCGCCGACGTGGAGCGAACATCTCGTTAGCCTCGGCTGGGAAATTGAGCCGTCGCCGCGCGTGCTGGAAATTTTTGCGGGCACGGCGCGCTACAAAATGCGCCCGTGGTGGGCGAACTACGACTACGCGAATTTTATGCCGACCTGCCGCGCGCCGTTCAACCCGATGCAACGCGTCTTCCGCACCGTCGGCCTCGTGCGCGGCCAGCATCCTTACGGATTCATCGTGGATGACTTGAAAAAAGATGACGCGCCACACTTGTATCAATGGGCGGCGATGCTGAACGGCGGCGTGTGGCCAGCGGAAGTTTCCGGTCTCGCAAAAAATCAAATCGCACTGGCGTTCCGCGCCGGCGATCCCGATGTCAATTCTCCCGTCGCCAAAGCGTCAATCAAACCGCAGGCCGGCGAACCGTTGCTCATAGTGACCGCACTCGGCATGGACGAAAGCGGCGATCCGGCAACGCCACTGTTTGAAGTCGCGCGGCTCGAAGGACCGAAAGACCACAACGGCAAACCGCAATTTTACGAGCGGCTGGTCATCAACCGTCACGCGGACGCGGCGAATTTCCGCGTGCTGCTGCTGCCAGTTCGCGCTGGAGAAAAATTCCCAGAGGTTTCGTTTGCCGATGGAAATACTGCGATAAATTGGAGCGGGCAGCGGGATGAAATCAAATTCAGTTCCGACGCCAGCCAGCGCACGCGCCTCGTCGTGAAGCGCGGCGACAAAGAAATTCTGGTTTCAAAATGAGTGTTGCCGAACCAATGGTTGAGATGCGTCAGCGCGGAAAGTCGTCCGCGCTGCGGCTGGGCGTGCGCGCGCATGACTTCGGTTGCGCGGCGGCGGCTGATTTGTCGGCACGCATCGCGGCGCAGGGATTTTCCTGCGTGCAACTGGCGTTGAACAAAGCCATCGCGGGGTTGAATTTGTCGGCGGGCGATTTGCACGCGGAATTGGCGCGCGAAATCGGCGGCGCGTTTGCGCGGCACGGCGTCGGCATCGAAGTGCTGGGCTGCTACATCAATCCGATTCAACCAGATTTGGCGGCGAGGAAAAAACTGCTGGAATTTTTCAAGGACCACTTGCGTTTCGCCCGTGATTTCGGCTGCGGCATCGTGGCGCTGGAAAGCGGTTCGGTGAATGCGGATTACTCGCCGCATCCGGCCAATCATGGCGAGGCGGCGTTCAACGAAATGCTGGCGAGCATTGCGGAACTGGCGGCCGAGGCGGAAAAATTTGGCGTAGTCATCGGCTTCGAGGCGGTGCATTGCCACACGGTTTCCACAGCGCAGAAAATGCGGCGCGTGCTGGACACGATTCGCTCGAAACACCTGCGCGTAGTTTTTGACGCGGCGAATCTGCTGGCGCCGGAAAATTTTCGCGAGCAGTCGCGCATCATTCCGGAAGCGCTGGATTTGCTCGGCGAGGACATCGCGGTGATTCACGCGAAGGATTTTGCTTTTGAAAACGGCGCCGTGAAAACCGTTCCCGCCGGTTGCGGCGAGTTGAATTTCGCACCGGTGCTGGATTTTGTCCGCGCGCAAAATTCCGGCAGCGCGGTTTTGCTGGAGGAAGCCGGCGAAAGCGCCGCGCCGGATTGCGCCAAATTTTTACACCGTCAATTTTTACAGGAAGCACCATGAAGCCACCGTTACAAGCCGCCCGTCTCATCGGCGACAAACTCATCCGCGACACGCCCTTTGCCTACCGGCTGGAGGTCGCGCCGAACAACCGTGCGTTTGACCGGATGCACTTCGTGGATTTTGGGGGCACGTTCGGTCAGGGCAAACCGGCGGTGGCATTTGCGTGGACGCGGTTGACGGCGGCGAAGGCGGGCAAAATCAAAATCCAGATCGAACACAGCGACGGCTGCCAAATCTGGTTGAACGGAAAAAATGTTTATGTGCGCGCGGGCAAACGGAAATTGAATCTGCGGCGCGACGAGCGGAGCTTTGAAATGTCGCACGCGTTCACGGTGGATTTGAAAGCGGGCGCGAACACGCTGCTCCTCAAATCCGAGACGCGCGGCGGCGAGTGGCGCGTGTATCTCCAGCCGCCAAACGCGAAAGGCGCGGTGGTGAACGGCGCGTCGCATCCGGAAATCGGTTTGCGCGGCGTGCCGAATGTGGATGATAAAGTCGCCGAGCTGACGAACTGGCTGGTCATCGGGCCGTTCGCGGGCGGACGCGGCGCGCTGGAAAAAATTCTGCCGCTGGAAAAAGAATTCGCTTTTGGGAAAATGTATTCCGGCTTGGACGCGCCGGTGACATGGACGATTCCGAAAATTGAAATCCTCGGCAACCTGATTGACCCGCTGCCGTGGGGCACGAACTACCACTGGAATTATCACAACGGCGGCACGGCGTGGGCGATGCAGTTGCTGGCGGCGGCGACCGGCGAAAAAAAATACGCGGACTACGCGAACCGGTTTTGTGATTTTCATCTCGAAGGCATTCCGTTTGTCGAGCATCAGGTAAAAACTTTGAACGCGGTCGAGTCGGCGAATCACTGGATCATTGAGACACCGTTGCTGGATTTCACGCTCGCGCCGTCGCTGCCGTTTATTCAACGGCTGCGCACGGAGAAAAAATTTCCGAAGCGAGCGGCTTACGAAAAATGGATCGCGCGGATGCTGCACTACGCGCGGCACGAACAGATTCGCCTGCCGGGCAGCGGCATCTTCACACGCACGACGCCGGTAAATTTTACGACGTGGGTGGACGATATGTTCATGGGCATCCCGTTTCTCGTGCAGGCGGCGTTGCTGGCGAAAGATAAAAAATCACACACCGAATTTCTGAATGACGCGGCGAGCCAGACACTCGCGTTCAACGAACAGGTCTGGGATGCGGACGCGCAGCTTTATATGCACGCGCGTTATTCTGGGAATCCCGTGAAACTCCCACACTGGGCGCGCTGCAATGGCTGGGCGATTTGGGCGATGAGTTGCGTGCTGCAACATCTACCGGCGACGCACCCGAAACGCGCGGCGATTTTGAAACATTTCCAGACGCACGCGGAATCGTTGCGGAAATTACAGGCGAACGACGGCTTCTGGTTCAACGTGCTGGATCGCAAAGATTCGGCAAAGGAAGTTTCCGGCACGGCAATTTTTGTTATGGCCTTTGCGCGCGGCATCCAACAGGGCTGGCTGGCGCGGGAAAATTTTTTGGAAGCCGTGCGCCTTGGCTGGTCGGCATTGGATTCGCGCATGGAGGCCGACGGCACAGTGCACGACATTTGCGCGGGGACAATGTGCACGGAAGACGAGGAGTATTACGTCACGCGGCCGTTTTACGATAACGACACGCATGGGTTGTTTGCGGCGCTGTTCGCGGCGCTGGAAGTCAGCCGCCTGGGAATGGCGACGGAGTTGGACGAACGCAGTGTGAAATCTACTGCGCCGGACGCACCGCACAAAACTTCGCTGGCTTTTCCGCCGGCTTGAAGCAATTTAAGCGTTGTGAAACCCAAGCAAAAACGCATCGCGCTGATTGGCCTGCCGGTTTTCCAGTCCATCAACAACCTGGCTTGTGTGGCCATCGCGCGGCACGCGGAGGAAACGGGGCGCTGGCGGTTTGTGTTTTCGGCGGAGGCGTCGGTGGCGGCGTTCAAGTTTCTGCGCACGCTGGATTGCGACGGCGCGATTGTCCGCATCACGTCGGAGGCGATGAAGCGTGAGGCAAAGAAAATAAAATTTCCCATCGTCAATGTCTCCTCCTGGCTCGCGGAACCGGGCGTGCCGTCGGTGCGGCATGATTACCGGGCGCTGGGGCGGATGGGCGCGGAGCATCTGCTGGAAAAAGGTTTTCGCCGCATCGGCTGCGTGATTGTGCCGGGCGGATATTTTATTCAGGAACGGTTCACCGCCTTCCAGGAAACGCTAAAGGCACATGGGTTGAAGCCGCAATTATTTCACCTGCGGACGACGCAGCCCACCCTGCCCCAGCCCATCGCCGCCGAGGAGCGGCGGCGTTTCGGCGACTGGCTGCGGACGTTGCAGAAGCCGGCCGCCGTGGCGTTGATGGACGACTGGGACGCGCCGACCCTGATGGCGGTGTGCCGCGAGGTCGGTTTGGAAATTCCACGCGACCTCGTGATGATCACGACCTGCAATCACAGCGAAGTATTGCCGCAATGCCCGATCCCATTGAGCGCGGCGCTGGAAAATCACGAACTGCTTGGTCGTCTCGCCGTGGCGTGCCTCGACGATTTGATGTCCGGCAAACGTCTGGAAAATTTCACCGTCACCGTGCCGCCGCTCGGAGTGGCGGCACGCGCTTCGACCGCGACGATGGCTATTGAAGATCGCGAGGTGGCGCACGCGGTGGAGTTCATCCGCGCGCACGGCTTCGAGCCGATTAACATTTCGGATGTGTTGACGTGCGTAAATATTTCCCGCGTGACGCTGGAGCGCCGCTTCCGGCAGGTCATCGGCGACACGCCGCACGAATACCTCATCAAGCACCGCATCCGCCGCGCGCAGGAGTTGCTGTTACAGGATCCGCCTCCTAGTTTGCAGGCCATCGCGAAGCAGTCTGGACTGCCGGATCGGCGCCGCTTGAACCAGGTCTTTCGCCGCGCGACGGGCAAAGCTCCGTCCGTCTGGCGCGAATGGGCGCTGAAGCAGCGTGTGAAACTTTGACGCAATTCAGTATGCCGTTGCCGCAACTTCACCCCTCGTGAATTTTCGTTTTAATGTGAGTTTAAGGTTATCCTAAAAATTATGCGCCGATTGACGACTTTAATTTTGTTTCTGGCCGCCGCTGTAAAAGTTTTTACCGCGCCGGCGATTCTATTTCAGATGAATCAAACGCCCGTGACCGGCAACAACGCCATCACGAACGCGGCGACCACGAACAGCGCTTACTGGGGCACGCTGAAAGGTTCCGGCGCGCTGCCCGTGCTCACGAACGGCGCGAGCGCGAACACCGGCAGCGCGTGGCAGTTCAACGCTGGCTACTACCTTGGCGTCGGGCCGGACGCGGTGACACGCAGTCTGGGCGACATCACGAACACCACTGGCTTGAGCGTGGCGTTCTGGGTGAAATACACGAACAGCGCCACGTTCGTCCGCGTCTGCGGCTTGGGCGGCAGTGGCGAGACGTTTGATTTTTCCACGCAAAGCGGCGGCAAGATGATGTTCGCCGCCGGCTATCAGCCGACCGGCACGCGCTGGGTGAGCCTGACGCCGAACAATGTCGTGTTCGACGGCCAGTGGCATCATGTCGTGGGCGCGGTGGATTTTCGGCGGACTGTGAACAACGCGGTAGTGTTTGTGGACGGCGTGCCGGTGTTGACCAGTTCGGCGACAATTTTCAACTCCATCACTAATTCCGGCACGTTGAACATTGGTGCGCGCGGCAGTGGCAGTGCGACGGCGTGCGCGATTGACCAGTTCATCGTTTACACGAACGCCCTGCAGGCCGCCGAAGTCGCGCAGCTTTTTGCGCTGGGCAACGTGACGAATTACGCGCCGATCATTTCGGTGAGCGCCGCGCAAACTTCACTGGCCTGGACGAACGGCGCGGCGAACATTTCAACCAGTTTGGCAGCGCTCATCAGCGACGACGGCCTGCCGAATCCGCCGGGACGCGTGACGAACCTGTGGACGCAGACGAGTGGGCCGACGAATTCCTTTGCGACGTTCGTCTCGCCGACCAACGTCACGACGACGGTGACGTTCACCAACACCGGCCTCTACATTCTGCGCTGCACGACGCGGGATGGCGTCTTGAGCAATTGGGATGAGGCGACCATCAACGTTTTTTCCAACGCCGCACCGGTGGTTGCTGCTTGGGCATCAGTGACAACTTTGCTTTCAACAAATCCGGCGACGATTTCGCTCGCGGGCTGGGCCCAGGACGACGGCATGCCGAATCCGCCCGCGCTGACCACGAGCCTGTGGACGCGCGTGAGCAGTCCCGGCAACGTCGCGGTGACATTCGCAAATCCGGCGAGCGTCAACACCAGCGTCACCATCCCGACCAACACCGGCACTTACGTCCTGCGGCTCACGGCGAGCGACAGCCTGTTGAGCGGCTCGGCAGATGTGACGATCAACGTGGTGACCAATCTCGCGCCGGTTTTAAGCGCATGGACAACCGCCCCCATCGCGCAATGGCCGTCGAATCAATTCACGTTGCAGGCGATGGTGGCTGACGATGGCCGTCCGAATCCACCCGGCGTGGTGACGAGTTTGTGGAGCAAGGTGAGCGGGTCGGGCGCGGTGACGTTCGGCAATGCAGCAGCGTTGAACACGACTGCTACTTGCACGTTGCCGGGTGTTTATCAATTTCGGCTCGTGGCTTCGGACAGTGCTTTGTTCGCGACGAATGACGTCTGGGTGAACATTTGGTCAAACAGTCCCGGCTGCCTGCCGCCGCCTTCCGTGCGGACGCTCTCCGCCACGCCGCCGCCGTATGTGCATCCCAGAATTTTCTTCACGGACGCGGATCGCCCGGCGATGCAGGTGCGCGCGACGAACGACACGATTGTGCAGGAGGGAATTTATCAGGCGACCTATGGTTTGTTTGCCGTGGTCTCGAACACGATTGACAACGCCGCCAGCACGGTCGGCCAGACGTTCGCGCGGCTTGCAGCCGGCGACACGACGGTGGATACGATGGCGCTGGTGCAGCAGCAATCCACCGGCGAATTTTTGAATGGCGACGTTGGCTCCGGACTTTACGGGCCGATGGCTTCGGCGTGTTACCTCGCATGGCTCTGGCCGACGAACACCGCGCGCTTGCAGCAGCTCGCCACGGCGGTCGCCACGGCGGCGACCTGCCATCAGAGCTGGTATGTGAATCTTCCCGACAGCAGCAAGGGCGAGCTGTCGCCGGACGTTTATGCGGACATCGGTTTTTGCTACGACCTCATGTATAACTGGATGTCGGCGTCACAGCGCGCGACGACGCGGAATTTTATTTCATTGATGACGACCAACCGCCACACGATTGGCTGGAATGAAACGGATTATTCTGACTCGACCAACTGGCGCGACTTCCACGATCACCTCATCCTTGCGCAGCTTGCCATCGAGGGCGAAACGGGCTTCGACGCCGTGGCACTGGCGACGAATGCCGCGTCGCTGAAAACCTTCACGACGCGCTGGGGAATCACCGAGGGCGGTTTCAACCGCGAGGGCATGGGCTATTTCGCGATGGGCATGAGGAACGGCATCCTCGCCGCCACGGCGCTTTCGCGGCGCGGCGAAAATCTGCTCGTCACCACGCGCCTCTTCAATTCGCAGCAAGAAGCCTTCTACGAACTCGCGCCGTGGGGCTATTACATCTACGACCATCAGGACGGCGGCGGCTGGGGCAACGGCGGCGGCGGTGGCATCGCCTACTACTATATGATGAAATACCTCTTTGCGGACGACCCGATGGCAGACTGGATTTTTCAGAACAACCGCATCTATACGTCCAACAGCAGCCAGCCGCTGATCAAGGCCATCTTCGGTGCCGGCCCGCTGACGAACAACCCAAGCTTCGCCGTGGCCGGCCCGGCGAAAAATTTGTCGCTCGGAAAATTTGATCCGCAGCGTGGCTTCGGCGTGGCGCGCTCGGACTGGGGAACGAATGCCATGCAACTCGACTTCGATTGCCGCTTCGACACGATGACGCTGGGGCATCTGCATTCCGACCGGAACAATTTCACGCTGCTGTCGCATGGCCGCGTTTGGATTGGCGACCCCGGCTACCACCTGACGGAAAACGACGGACATGCCACCGTCTTGATTGACGGGCTTGGCCAGGCGGGAACGGCGGGCAGCAATCATTGGCCGAGCTTGCCGGCGCACTTCGTGGAATTTCGTGGTCAGCCGATGGTGTCGCTGTTTTCCGGCGATGCCAAGCCGGCCTACGATTATTCGTGGGACTGGGCGAATCTCGGCGGCGGTGCCGGCTACCAACCTTACACCAGTTACGTCGGCACCGGCCTCACAACGCCGTGGCGCTGGCTGGATTTGATGTATGCGCCGCCCAGTGATTTGACCGGCGCGAACGCGTGGATGACCAATTATGTCCGCGCGAATCCGGCAATGTTTAATCCGGTGCAACGCGCCTTCCGCACGGCGATGCTGCTGCGCGGCACGAAACCTTATGCGCTGATCGTGGACGACATTCAAAAGGACAACGCCACGCACACCTACGACTGGTCGGCGAACACCATCGGGCTGGATCCGCTTTCCGGCTTTGATGATCCGAATCCTGACGTGAGTTTTGTGTCCGCGCCGGATGCGACGAATGCCGTTCTCTATCACGCCGCCGACACGAACGGCTGGCAGCCGCGCCTGCTCGTGCGCGTGCTGGACGCGAAGGGTGTGGCCGTGCCGGTGCAAATCGTGGATACGATCAACGCGCTCGGCAACCGCACTAAGCGCCTGGTCGTGTCGCGCAGCAACGTCGCCGCACCGGATTTCAAAATCCTCCTCTTCCCGCATCTTGCGGGCGAGGCATTGCCGGTGACAACGTGGAGCAACAACGTCGTCACCGTCACGATGGCGGACGGACAGATTGATCGAATTTATTTCAACACGAATGCCGATGGCCGCACGCGGATTCAGACTTACCGCGTCGCCGGACAAAGCGCGGTGCCAAACATTCCCAGCCTCACCGCAACGGCGGGCGTGGCGCAAGTTTCGCTGAACTGGAACGCCTCAACCGGCGCGACGGGCTACGTTCTCAAAGTTTCCACGAACAGCGGCGCGGTTTACTCCGTCGTCGCCAGCAATCTTTTAGCGACAGGTTTCACCAATGTAAATTTGTTGCCCGGCACCAATTACACCTACGCCGTCGCCTCCATCAATACGAACGGCGTCAGCGAAGATTCCGCGCCAGCCAGCGCGGTTCCGCTGGCCGCCGTAACCACGCCACCAGTCATCTCGAACATTCAAATCATCGGTGGCAATCTCGTCATGACCGGCACGAACGGAACAGCGGGCGGAAACTGTTTTGTGCTGGCAACGACCAATCTCACGCAGCCCATGGCGAACTGGTCGTTCATCGCCACCAACCAATTCGGCGCGGGCGGCGCGGTGATTTTTACTAATCCGCTCAACCCCAATTCGCCGCAGACATTTTATCGGCTGCGGCTGCCCTGAACGCGTGACGCAAATAGACACGCCGTTGCCGCAAGTTTTGCCCTGTGCGGGTGGAACTTTCTGGGCAATCTTTAACGATGCTCCCTATTGAACCAAGTCAGCTTCGCCCGCGCTTCGTCGCGAACTTCGTTGGAAATATTTTCCTGAATTGCCTCGTCGCCGTTGTTCTGCTCACCGCCATTCCAGCGCAGGCGAAAGTCCGCCTGCCGGCCGTGTTTGCCGACCATTTGATTTTGCAGCGCGACGCGGCAGTTTCCATCTGGGGCGGCGCGGAGGCCGGAGAAAAAGTCACGGTAAAATTTGCCGGCCAGGAAAAATCAGCGACGGTGGATGCGAGGGGAAAATGGCTCGTGAAGCTGGAGGCGCTCGCTGCCAGCGCGGAACCGCGTGAACTGACCATCACCGATGCGCACGCATCACGCATCACGCTTCACGATGTCTTGGTTGGCGATGTGTGGCTGGCCGGCGGGCAATCGAACATGGGCTTCCCGCTGAACTCCGCGCACAACGCCAAAGACGAACTGCCGAAAGCCGGCGATCCGCTGCTTCGTTTTTTCCGCGTGAAAACCAAAACTGCCGCCGAACCGCAGACGGATTGCACCGGCAGTTGGGAATTAAGCACGCCGGAGACGGCAAAAAACTTTTCGGGCGTTGCGTATTTTTTTGCGCAGGAAATCCGCCGTAATCAAAAAGTGCCGGTAGCGGTTTTGCAAGCGCCATGGGGCGGCACAGATATTGAAACCTGGATCAGCCTCGACGGTTTGAAACAACATCCAATGCTCACGAAGCCGCTGGAGCGCTGGCAAAAAGCTGAGGCGGACTACGAGAAAATCAAGGCGAACCCAAGTCGGGTTGCCGACTATGAAAAAGATTTGAAGCAGTGGCAGGCGGAAGTTGGGCCAGCTTACAGCGTGATTCTGAAAAAATACAACGACGACAAGTCGGCGGGAAAAGAAGTGGGCAAGAAGCCGGAACCGTCGCGCCCGGAACCGAGCAACCCCGACCCGATGGGTATGCCGAGCCCGTCGCGCCGCCCCAGCACGCCGACGGTAAATTTCAACGGCATGATCGCGCCGCTCATGCCGTATGCGGTGCGGGGAATCATCTGGTATCAAGGCGAGAACAATGGTGGGCGCGGATTGGAGTATCGTGAATTGTTTCCGCGATTGATCCAAGACTGGCGCGAACAATGGACGAAAAACGGCGGCGCGGATTTTCCATTTCTGTTTGTGCAACTTCCCTGCAATGGCCCGGACACTACGCCTGTCGCGGAAAGCGGCTGGCCGTGGCTGCGCGAGGCGCAGGCAATGACGCTCAAAGTGCCGCGCACGGGCATGGCGGTGACGATTGACGTGGGCGACCCCAACAACGTGCATCCGGCGGACAAAATTGACGTGGGCAAACGGCTGGCACTCGTGGCGCGGAAAAAAGTTTATGGCGAGAATGTCGTCGCATCCGGGCCGATGTTTCAGGATCTCCAAATCAACGACGGAAAAGTGCGGGTGCGTTTTTCGGAAACGGATGGCGGCTTAATCGCTGGTCAGCAGCCGTGGCTGGCAGCGGGCGTAAAACCGTTTCCGAAAGACAAGCTGATCGGATTTTTCATCGCGGGCGAGGATAAGAAATGGATCGAAGCCGAGGCGAAAATTGACGGCGACAGTGTCATCGTCTCCCACGCCGACGTGCTGAAGCCGGTGGCGGTGCGCTACGGTTGGGCGAATTCGCCGCGCTGTAATCTCTACAACCAGTCCGGCCTGCCCGCCGCGCCGTTCCGCACAGATGACTGGCCGCCGGGTGCGCCTAATGGCAAGTGAATGGGCCGTGTCGCAAAATAGCCCGCGCGCGGCGCAAAATGCACCCTCGGCTGGCTTCATAAGATGGATTAGATTCTGCATATCTCAAAGCAACCCTTGAACACTGGGCATCACGGCCAGTGAGTGCCTGTGTCTTTGGTTAAACCTAGAAAATTTATGAACCCAAATTTTGTCGCCCGATTTTCCAAGCCGCTGACCGTCTGGTTGGCCTGGCTGCTGACCTCCGCCGTTGCATTGGCCAGCGGCGGCACGTTCACCTGGAACGGCGGCGGCACCGATGGCAACTGGACGACGGGCGCGAACTGGGGCGGGACGGCACCGACTGACCCGCAAAATTTCCTAAATTTTAACGGCGCGACGCGCACGGCCAGCACGAACAACTTTTCCGCCGGTTCGCCGGGTTATCAAATATATTTCAAGAGCGGCGCGAATGCCTTCACCCTCTCCGGTAACGGCATCAACTTTTTCGACTTCGGCGCGGTTGACCCAAATATCCAAAACGAAGGTGCGTTCACCAACCAGACCATCAATTTTCCCATCACGAATGCGAACACGCACGTCCTCGGCTCCATCCGCATATTGAACATCAATTCCAACACCACCACCGCGCAGGGGCCGCTGACCTTCAATGGGCCAATCGGCACACCGAGTGACAGTTCTGCCCGCGCGCTCAACGTTTGGGGAACGAACACGGTGACGTTCAACGGCGTGATTTCTGATGGCGGCAGCGGCTCGGCAATGGGGCTGACACAGGCGGGCACGGGCAACACGGTTTTGAACGCGACGAACACTTACGTCGGCCAGACAACGGTGAACGCGGGCACGTTGACGGTGAATGGCGGGAGCATCGCGGCAGGCTCGTTGGTAAAAGTAAACACCGGCGGCGCGTTGAGCGTTTCTTCCACGGGCAATATCAATGGCAACGTGCAGATCGCCACCAACACGACGGCGGTGCAGAACGCGTCCATTTCGGGAATCATCGCTGGCAACTTGCAGATTGATCCCGGCTCCACGAACAACGTGACGCCGCAAAGCGCAATTTACACGTCGCCCGCCTCCGGCTTTGTGCAAATGAACCTTTCCGCATCCATTGCGTCCGGCGGTTTCATCACGAATCAAGGGGTGCTCAATCTCACCGGCAATAGTGCGCTCACGCTTGGCACGCTCATCGGCCCCGGCAGCGACGCGGCGGGAAACCTCGGCGGCATTCAGGACAACAATACCAACAACAAAACTTTGACGTTGGGTAACGGCTCGGCGTTTGCTTATTACAAGCCGGCAGGTGGTATTCCGGGGACGACCCTGCAAATTGCGGGCAACGGCTCGGCGTTCATCAAATGGTTTGGCTACAACGACACAGCCGGCATAGCGCCTTATACCAACGTGCTGAATGGTGGCACCTGGATCATCGCCAACGTTGGCCAGAATAGTGGCGGCTGCCATTACATCGGTGTCTGTAACGTGAGCAACAGCGCGACGGTTTCAATCACGAACAACATCAGCTTTGTTCACGGCACTTGGAACGTCATCAGCAATAGCTCGCTGACGTTTTTTCAGTCTGGCCAGTCGTTGCAGTCGTTACATACCGCCAATAATTTCGGCCTCAACCTGAACGTCAACAACACGGCCAGTTTGTATGTCGGCCCCAGCGGGCTGATTCTGGGTTTCCCCACCGGCACCAGCGGCGTGAACACTGCCGCCGAAAACAACAGCCTGACCATTCCCGGCGGTCTGGCTTATGTCACCAACAATCTCGTTGTTGGCGTCGGCGCGGACAATCGGTATCCGGAGACCAACACGGTCAGTCTGTCCGCCGGTAAATTAATTGTTTCGGGAACGCTCTCCACTAGCTCGGCCAACAACATCATCACCAACGCTACGCCGTGGAATCCCGTTGCGCCGGTGAATATTTTTAACTGGAGCGGCGGTCAGCTCACGGCGGCGACCATCACCACTTCCAACGGCCTCGTCATCCTCGGCGTGACCAACACCAGCACCGCGTTCTACGTCACCAACCCGGCGGTGTTTGCCAGCGGGAACATCAGCAGCACCGCGCTCACTAACACCGGTGGCACGCTGGCGCCGGGCGATGTGGGTTTGAGCGGCAAGACCACCGTCAATG
The DNA here is from genome assembly GCA_043776855.1 of Limisphaerales bacterium. GTDB lineage: Bacteria > Verrucomicrobiota > Verrucomicrobiia > Limisphaerales > UBA11358 > UBA11358. The sequence goes on from JAYVQV010000074.1 coordinate 30,678, forward strand.
GGTCGTATGTGCAGACTTCCGGCGGCACGCTGGACATTGACCTCAACGGCACGACGGCGGCCTCGGCTTTTCAAACGGCGTCAGCTTATGATGTGCTCGCGGTCACGAACACCGCCGCGCTCGCGGGCAATTTGACGGTGCGAACCAACGGCGCGGCAACCATTACCTCGACGACAGGCTTCACCATTTTGACGACGGCGGCGAATGGAGTCAGCGGCACGTTCAACAACCTTTACAACAATCGCGTGGCCATCACCGGCGCGAAGGGCGGTAGTTTTCGCGTCGTGTTCAACACCGCGAACGTGGTGCTGACCAACTACGCGGCGCTCTCCGCCAGTTTCACTCCCGTCAGCGGCAGTTCGCCCGCGCCGTTCACGCAAACTTTTGACGCCTCGGCCTCGGTTGGCGCGATCACCAATTACAATTGGACGTTCACCGACAACGCGACGATGACGAACGTGGTGAGTTCCGCCAGCACCAGCACCAGCTTCACCTTCACGAATGCGGGAAATTACAGCGTTCGCTTGGTGGTGACTGCCGCCGACGGCAGCACCGCGACGAACAGTTCCGCTGGCGGCGCATTCGTCGTCACCTCCAACCCGACGCTTGCATGGACGGGAACTGCTTCGGGAAATTGGAACACCTCGGAACAAAACTGGACGAACCTTACGTCCGGTGGGCTGACGACGCTTTACGTTGATGCCGATCCGGTCATCTTCAACGAAGCGGGCAGCGCGCGTCCGACCGTGAATCTCGCCAGCATCGTCTCGCCCGCGTCCGTGAGTTTCAGCAACAGCGCGACGGCATACACGTTGCAAGGCGCGGGCAAAATCAGCGGCGGCACTGCGCTCATCAAGACGCTCGCGGCGCGGACGGTCATCGCCACCACGAATGATTTCACCGGCGGCACGACGATTTCCGGCGGCACGCTGCAACTTGGCGACGGTGCGACGGCCAACGGCTCGCTCGGCAGTGGCGCGGTTGCCAACAACGCGCTGCTCGCGTTCAATCCGGCGGTGAGTCAGAACTTCACGAACCTCGTCACCGGCAATGGCGCGATTGTGGTGCGCAATTCCACTGTGACGTTGAGCGCGGCCAATAGTTTCAGCGGCGGCACGACCGTCAGTAACGCCGCGACTCTTTCCATTTCTGCCGACAATAATTTGGGCGGCGGCGGCGTGGCGTTGGACAACGGCACGCTCGCCACATCCGGTTCGTTCACGTTGAGCAACCGCACCGTGACGCTCAACTCTGGCAACGGCACACTTGCACCGACAAACACGCTGACCGTCACAAACCCCGTCATTGGCGCGGGCGGATTGAATATGAGCGGCGCGGGCGTGCTGGTTTTGTCCGCCGCAAATTCCTACGGCGGCACGACGACCGTCGGCAGCGGTGTGGTGCAAGTCGGCAGCGCGGGAACTTCCGGCGTGTTGCCGGGAAATGTCTCGCTCACCGGCGGCAGTGTGAATTACAGCCGCACGGATAATTTTTCGCAGGCGGGAACAATTGCCGGTTCCGCTTCGTCCAGTTCCATCACGAACGTCAGCACGGCGGCGGGCAACACGAATACGCTGACATTTGCGGCGGGAATCAACACGCTCGGCACGATCCGAAATTCCGCTGCCGGGACGCTGGCTTTGAACGCAGCGGCCAACGCCACGAACAACCTCGGCGGCAATCTGGTGAATTCTTCTGGCACGTTGCAAATGAACAGCGGCTATTGGTCGGTCACCAACAACCTGAACACCGCCGGAAATAATTTTCTCATCGGCGGCGCGACGGTCGTGGCATCCGGCGGAATGCAAAGCTACGGCGCGACGAATTTGAACATCACGTCCGGCACGCTGTTTGTCAGCGGCGGCGGAAGGTTTTCATCCACGCTCTCAAATGCGAATTTCGCGCTGACCGGCGGCAGTTTCATCGTCTCCAACAGCAGTTTTGGTGTGCGGTTGGGCAACAGTTCTGGCAACAACGCGGCGCAAGGTGGCTACGTCGCGTTCAACGGCACGCAAACCGGTGGCAGCATCCTCATCGCCAGCAACACAAGCGACAACGTGTTCTCGCTCGGCGGCTACGGGCCGATTGCCTCCGCGCAAAACGCCAGCTTCACGCTTGCGGGTGGCTCGCTCACGATTCCTTCCGGAAACGGCATCTGGCTGGGCGCGGATTCAAACGCGCTGGCAACGACCACCTTCACGCTCACCGGCAGCGGCAAGGTTTTTGCGAACAACATCAAGGGCGCACAGCCGGCGGCGAGCGGCGCGAAACAGATTTTCAATTTCTCCGGTGGCACGCTGACAGCGTTCGCGATTGATACGTCGAATTTGCAGTCCACCAACGCGCCCGGCACTTACGGCACGCTTTACAACAACGGCGGCACGCTTGCGCCCGGCGACATCGGCGCGGCGGGCAAGATCACCGTCACCGGCAACTTTACCAACCTCGGCGGCGCACTGGCGATTGACCTCGGCGGCAATGTTCAGGCGAACGCATTCCAAAATGGATTGACCAATTATGATTTTGTTTCCGTCTCCGGCGCGACGCTGCTGGACGGCAGTTTGAACGTGAGTCTCATAAATAGTTTCACCCCGACGGCGACGGACAGCTTCACGATTCTGAACAGCGCGAACGGTGTCAGCGGCACCTTCACTAATCTGCTCGCCGGCAACCGCGTCGCGGTCAGCAGTGCCCCGAATTTCAGCTTCCAAGTTGTGAACACAAGCTCGTCGGTGATTCTGACTAATTATTTGCAGAACGCACCGCTAGTTAGTATCTCGCCCGCCAGCACGAATTTCACCTACGGAAATTCCGTGACGCTCACAGCCAATGCCACCGGCGTCAGCCCCTTGTCATATCGTTGGTTTGACAACGCCACCAATGCCATTATCGGCGCGACCAACGCCACGTTGGCGCTGACCGGGCCGACCGTGGCCGCATCTGGCAACTACACCGTCGTCGTCACCAACAGCTACGGCAGCGCGACGACTGTCGCGTCCGTCACCGTCACGCCGGCATCGCCGTCCGTCGGTATTTCCTCGTCGGCGAATCCGTCGGGCTATCTCGGAACTGTTTCCTTCACGGCAACGGTCGCGGCTGACGCAGCGGGCAACGTAATTTTTTCGGCGAACGGAACTCCGTTCAGCACGAACGGCGTTGTCACGGGCAGTTCGACGAGCGCGGGCATCACTTCGCTGCCACGCGGCACCAACACCATCACGGCAATTTATTCCGGCGATGGAAATTATTTCGGCAGGACGAACACGCTGAATCAGGTCGTCACGAATCATCTGCCAGTCGCGGGCAATGCGACTTACATCCGCAACGCCGGAATTTTCACCCAGCGCATACTCATCAGCGATTTGCTGACCAACGTGACCGACGCGGACGGCGACACCATCGCGTTCAGTTCCGCCAGCAGCAGCACCAATGGCGTGACTCTGGTTATCGCTGCCGGCTACTTGAATTACTACAACACGAATAATGTGGCGGACCGCTTCAACTACACCGTGAGCGACGGTTTTGGCGGCACAGCCAGCGGCAGCGTGATGATAAATCTGAATAGCGGCGCAATTTTTGGTCAAGCCAGCCCGAACATCAGCACCACCGGCGGTGCGCCGACGATCAGTTTTGCGGGCATCCCCGGTTACAGCTACAGCGTGCAGCGCTCGACGAACATCAGCTTCATTCCCTTCGACCTCGTATGGACAACCAACGCACCGGGCGGCGGGGTTTTTAAATATACAGATTTGAATGCCCCCACACCATCCGCTTTCTATCGGTTACAATATAATCCGTGACTGTTCCGTGACGGATTGGAACATTAAGTCGCGATTTTTTCGGTGGTAATTACGGTTTATTAATTTGTAGCAGTTTGTTTTCCAACTCGCCCAACCTTTGGCTAGCTGATAACACTTTTTCAAAAAAACCGTTACGTTCTCCTTTAAATTGATCAATCAAATAATCCTTCCCGCGATTGGCAATTGGTCTGAACCCGTAGTGGTGGACACCTTGGAGGGTGGGCGCGAAACTGAACGCACCCATGAATAAAAAACTGACGATCCCACTGAACGCAAGCCAGTCCGCAACCCCGGTGGCGCAAAGCAAACGTTACGATGCCGCCTTCAAACAGGCGGCCGTCGCCAACTGGATCAAGACCGGCCAGTCCGGGACGAAGATTGCCGCCGAACTGGGCATCAGCTATCCGAGCCTCAAGGAGTGGAAGCGGCGTTACTGGGGTGACGCCACGCCCGCGCGCGCCGATCCCGCCGCCGAAATCCGCGCACTCAAGGCCGAGCTGGCGCGCGTGCGCGAGCAGCGGGACATATTAAAAAAAACGGTGGGCATCTTCACCGAACCGTCGCCGCGCGGTATCAAACCATTGAACACATGAAGGCCGAACACGAACTCGCCGCCCTCGGCGCCGCGCTGGCCGTGACGCGCAGCGGCGATCAGGCGTGGCGCACCGCCGAAGCCAGCGCCCGCACGCAGGCCGATGCCGTGCTGCTGCCGAAAATCCAGGCATTGCATCGCCAGCACAAAGGCCGCTACGGCGCCCCGCGTATCCGTCAGAACTGGCAGCGCAAGGCCTGAAGCACGGCTGTAAACGCATCGCGCGGCTGATGCGGCAGGCGGGTTTGCGCGGCTTAAGCCCCAAGCGGTATGTGCCCTGCACCACGCAAAGCCAGCATGACCAACCCATCGCTCCGAACCGCTTGGCCACGGCCCCGCCGCCCACCGGCCCCAATCAAATCTGGGTCAGCGACCTGACCTATGTGCCGACGGACGAAGGCTGGCTGTATGCCGGCGTGGTGATGGACTTGTGGAGTCGGAAGATCGTCGGCTGGGCCACGGGGGCCAGGCTCCACGCCACCTTGAGCGGGCAGGCGCTCAAGATGGCCTTGGGTCAGCGGCAACCCGCGCGCGGGTTGTTGCACCACAATGATCGCGGCGTGCAATACGCCAGCCGCGAATACCGGGACTGGCTCCAACTGGCCGGGCTGGAACCCAGCATGAGCCGGGCTGGCAATCCGTATGACAACGCGGCTATGGAAAGTTTCATGGCCACCTACAAACGCGAGTGTGTCCGTCTGGCGGAAACCGCCGGCGGCTATGCCACGCGCGCCGCCGCCACCAACGATTTTTTCGACTACGTCGAAAAATACTACAACCGAGCGCGCCGCCACAGCGCACTCAACTATCAAACACCTGTGGACTTCGAGAACCCATTAAATAAAACACCCATGCGCCCAGCCCCTCCAAGGTGTCCACCACTACGGGTTAAGACCAGTTCCGGAACCACCCCTCACCCTCAATCCCTCTCCCCTCCAAGGGGAGAGGGAAGCCGCTGCGGACGCTGCTGAAATTATCAACCGCGAATTTCCTACTTGGGAATTTGGAATTAACGCAATTCAGGATGCCCCGCGCGCAGGTCATCCAACTGCTCCTTCGCCCGCGAAAAATCCGGACGCGCACGGACGGCGTTGCTGAAACAATACACCGCGTTCGTCCAGCTTTGCTGCTTGGCGAAAAAAACGCCGAGGTTGAACTGCACGTCCGCATTGCGCGGCTCCAGCGCGGCGGCGGCCTGCAAATGCTGGAGCGCGCCCGCCTTGTCATTGAAGGCCAGCAGCATCATCGCGTAATTGAACTGGCTTTGCGGAAAACGCGGCTCCGTCTCCACCGCGCTTTTGTAAAGCACCAGCGCGTGCGTGGCGTCGCCGCTTTTTTCGTAGGCCTTGCCCAGACAATTCGCCGCGACGTAATTATCCGTCGTCACCTCCAGCGCGTGCCGGAACAGGCTGATGCTGTCGCGCCAGTGATTTAGTTGCAACGGCGTGGTCAGCACGCAACCGAGCAATGCCATCCCAGCCAGCGTCGTGCAGAAAATTTTTCCTCGCGGGTGCTTGGAAAACATTTCCGCCACGCCCCACACCACCACGATGAACAATCCGATGCCCGGCAGATAAGTGTAGCGATCCGCCATGGACTGCGCGCCGACCTGCACGAAACCAATCGTCGGCACGAGCGTGCCGAGAAACCAGAACCAGCCCGCCGCCAGCCACGGCCGCGAGCGCAGCACCAGCACCGCCAGCACGGTCATCACCCCGACCAGCAGCACCGAGCCGATGACCGCCAGCACCGGCCAGTGATAGACATACGGATAAACCAGCGAGAGATTTTCCGGCCAGAACGTTTTGGAAACGTAGCGCGCATACGTCACCGGCACATTGGCGAGCCGGTAATACCATTCCACCGGGCTCACCGCGCCGCCGCCGCGCTGCGCCAGAAACGTCCCGACGCAACTGGCGAAGGCGAGCGCGAAGAACGGAAGTTTCTCAAGCAAAAGCGGAAAGCGGAAAGCGGAAAGCGGAAATCTTTCCAGCCACGGCGTTTTCACATTCTTCATTCTACATTCTACATTCTTCATTCTTTGCAGCGGCCACACGTCCAGCAGCAGCAAAACAAACGGCAGCGTTACCGCCATCGGCTTGCTCATCAGCGCGCACGCGAAAAAGAACAGCGCCGATGCGTA
>JAYVQV010000075.1:0-2819 GCA_043776855.1 Limisphaerales bacterium
GGCGTGTTGTGGGGACGGCAGGAAATACTCGACACGCTGCCGCCGTATCATGGTGGCGGCGAAATGATTTTGACCGCCGGTTATTTCAAATCCGAGTTCAAGCAAGCCCCGCATCGCTTCGAGGCCGGCACGCCGGACATCTCCGGCCCCATCGGCCTGCACGCCGCGATGGATTATCTGGACGCCATTGGCCGCGAAAAAATTTGGGCGCACGATCAGGAACTGGCGAACTACGCTTACGAAAAATTATCCGCGTTGCGCGACATCCGTTTGTTCGGTCCGAAACCGCTAGTGGGACAGGCATCTTGCCTGTCCAGTTCCGGCAGTCAACACACAGGCAAGATGCCTGTGCCACTAGGCCGCGCCGGGCTCGTAAGCTTTCTGCTGAAGGACGTTCACGCGCACGACGTGGTGACGCTGGCGGATCAGGCGGGCGTGGCGTTGCGCGGCGGGCATCACTGCACGCAACCGCTGATGCACAAGCTCGGCGTGGAATCCACCGCGCGCGCGAGCTTTTATTTTTACAACACGAAGGATGAAGTTGACCGCTTCGTGGAAGTCATCCAAGAGATTCAGAAATTCTTCGGGCAATAAAGCGCAACCGTTGGGGCATGAGTGGCGACCGGCCAAGCGCTGTGGTTTTATTCAACCCGAACACCGAAGTCTGGTAGCGGCAGGCATCCTGCCTGCCGTAGAGGGCGGCTTCCAGCCGCCCGGACAAAACGGTGGGCTGAAGGAGACGACTGAATTTTTTCAACGCGCCCGGTTTTGCGTAAGTTTTTTTCCGCCGGGCTGGAAGCCACGGCTCTACGGCAGGCAGGATGCCCGCCGCTACCACGCCACTCGCCAACCGCACCTTGGTTTCAACTTCACAATTCGAGACCAATTCGCTGCGGATTCCCGTCCCTTGATTTTTTCTCTGGCTCCGGCAAATAAAAACGGCGGGCGACTTGCGTCGCCCGCCGTGTGAATTTTTCCGGCTGAATTAATGTCAGCTGTGGTAGCCGGCTTCGCCGTGCTCGGATTCGTCGAGGCCGGTCATTTCGGATTCCTCGCTCGGGCGCAGGCCGAGCAGCAGTTTCACGATGAACGCGATGACCGCCGTGCCGACCACCGCGAGGGCGATGGTGATGCCGATGGCTTTCAACTGCTCGAACACGAGCGGCTGCGTGCAGGTGTCTTTGACGTAGTCTTTGAGGTTCGTCGCGAGGTTGGGATTGGCGCTGTTGCGCGCGAGCATACCCGTCATCAGCGCACCGAGTGTGCCGCCGATGGCGTGGACGCCGAACGTGTCGAGCGCGTCGTCATAACCGAACCAGGCTTTGACTTTGTAGCAGAAGAAGAACGGGACGATGCCCGCCGCGATGCCGATGGCGATGGAACCAGCCGGCGTCACGAAACCGCAAGCGGGCGTGATGACGACGAGACCAGCAACCGCCCCGGAGCAGAAACCCAAGATGCTGGGCTTGCCGCGAACCAACCATTCCAACATCGGCCAGACGAAGGACGCAACCGCCGTGGCAATCGTCGTCGTGGTGAAGGCATTTGCCGCCACACCGTCCGCCGCGCACGCGCTGCCCGCATTGAAACCATACCAGCCGACCCAGAGCATCGCGGTGCCGATGAAGCACATCACCATGCTGTGCGGCGGCATGGATTCTTTGCCGAAGCCGAGGCGTTTGCCGAGGATGATGCAGAGCACGAGCGCGGACCAACCGGAGCTCATGTGAACGACCGTGCCGCCGGCGAAATCAATCGCGTGAATCTTCGCACCGGCGTTCCACACGCCGTTCATGCAGCCGTTGATGCCCCAGACCATGTGGGCGAGCGGGAAATAAACGACGAGCATCCACAGCGCCATGAACACGAGGACGGCGACGAACTTCATGCGTTCCGCAATCGCGCCGAGGATCAACGCGGGCGTGATGATGGCGAACATCAACTGGAACATGGCAAATACATTTTGCGAAACCCAGTAGGCGTAGTTGCCATTGGGCAAGGAGGTGACGCCTTCGAGCATGGCGAACTTCAAGTTGCCGAGGATGCCGGGAATCTTATCCACGCCATCCGCGAATACAAAACTGTAGCCGCACACGACCCAGAGAATCGTCACCAGACCGGTGATGGCGAAGCATTGGGCGACGACGGACAGGATGTTTTTCTTGCGGACGAGGCCGCCGTAGAACAGCGCGAGACCGGGCAGCGTCATGAACAACACCAGCGCGGTGCTGGTCATCATCCACGCGTTGTGACCGGGACCGGCCACACCGACGGTCGCCGGAGCTGTCACGGTGAGCGCACCATTCGTGTCCTTCGTGAGCGAAGCGCTGGGATCGCCGTTGCCGATGTAGGCTTCGAGCGCGGCGATGCGCTGGTCAAGCGAGGCAGCGGGCAATGCCGGAGCCGCCGGAGCGGCGGGCGCCGCGGGCGCCGCGTTGGTGTCTTCCGCCCGCGCGTTCAAGGCGGCGCAGGCGGCGATGACCGTCAAGGCCAGGGTGAGAAATAATTTTTTCATTTGGTTTTTCAAGTGAGGTTCAAGTTGGTTTTGATTAGACAGCCGCGTCACCTTTTTCCTCGGTGCGGATGCGAATGACTTCGTCCACGTTGGCGACAAACACTTTGCCGTCGCCGATTTTGCCGGTCTTGGCGGCCTTGATGATGGCGGCCACGGCGGCGTCTTTCTGACCGTCCGCAATGACGAGTTCGATTTTAATCTTGGGCAGGAAGTCCACGGTGTATTCGCTGCCGCGATAGATTTCGGTGTGGCCCTTCTGGCGGCCAAACCCCTTGACCTCGCTGACGGTCATGCCTTCGATGCC
>JAYVQV010000076.1:0-2819 GCA_043776855.1 Limisphaerales bacterium
TCGGCAGGATGCCGAAAACAACCGGCTGGAAGCCGGTTCCACCCCACATTCACTCCGCCTCGCTCCACCAGCGGCCCGCGCGGACGCCCGTCCCGCCAATTTTTTCTGATTTGTTGCAAGTTCACCAGATCGTCACCTGAATGACATTTGTTCGTCATGCGGCTGGCGATAATGGGCGGCGTAAAAATTATTACGCACCACCAACCACTCATGAAAAAATTCCTCCTCCTCACCGCCGCCAGCGCATTGCTGGCTCTCGGCGCGAATGCCCAAACCTCCGCCGTGTTCACGCCCGGCAAGCTCGCCGTCTTTCAGGAAGGCAACGGCGGCACGAACCGCTGCCTGCCGTTCGGCGCGGTCACCGGCATCACGAATTATTCGCCGGAAGATATTTTCGGCAGCCGCCAGAACCAGATTTTCATTGACCAGTTCGATCCGAACGGGGTGAACCAGACCAATCCCTCTGTGCGCGTCGCGGTGCCGACGAACGGATTGAGCGCGATGCTGGTGAACGGCAACGCCGGCACGGAAGGTTACATGACGCTCGCCGATGACCGCAGCGTGCTGACCTTCGCGGGCTACGCGGGCGACATTTGCTCCATCGTCACCGGCAGCCAGACGGCGCCGTCGAACTTGAGTTACGACCGCGCGGTGGCGACGGTGGATGCGTTCACGAATGTCACCACGGTCTATCGCGGCACGAAATGGTATGGCACGGCGACGGGCAAGACGAATCCGCGCGGCGTGGCGACGGATGGTGCGGGCCAATTCTGGGGCTGCGGCAATGGCTACGGCAGCATTTATTACAACGCCAACACCGCCGATGATCCGCTCCAGTTCCAGAACATCGCGCTCACTTCCGCTTCCCGCGTGCAGAACCACAAGCTCTACACCTCGGTAAAGGGCAGCGAGTCAGTGAACCTCTATCCGGCGGGTGTCTATACGCTGGTGAATTTTTTCAACAACCCCGCCGACCTGCCGACCTCGGCGTCGTTCCTGAAATTATTTTTGCCGGCGGATTCCAAATTCACGAACTGCATCGGCTTTGACATCAACCCGACGGAAACAGTCGCTTACGTTTGCGACGCCTCGACCACGGGCGGCGGCGGCATCCAAAAATACATCCGCTCCGGTCTTTCCTGGAAGCTCGCCTACAACCTCGGCATCCCCGGCTACTACGGATTCAACAACGGCATCATGACCAACGCCGCCAGCACCAACACGCTCGTCGGCTGCTACAGCGTCACAGTGGATTGGAACGGAGCGAACCCGGTGGTTTACGCGACGACTTCCGACAGCGGCGTGAGCGCCAGTTCAAGTTACTACGGCAACCGCGTCATCCGCATCAATGACACGAACACGATTCAAAACGGCCAGACGATTGTTCTCACGACGAACATGAACGTCCTCACTACCGTCGTGAAACCGCCGGGCAGCGGCTCGTCGCAGTTGACGAACATCGTCTATAAATCCGTCGCCTTCACGCCCGACCTCCGGCCTTTCATCGTGACGAATCCGTTGAGCTGGTCCGCCGCCGCGGGCGACAACGTCAGCTTCAACGTCAGCGCCACCGCCAATTATTCTCTCACCTACCAGTGGCAGGAAAACGGCGCGAACCTCGGCGGCCAGACGAGCGCCACGCTCAACTTGAGCGCCGTGACAATCGGCATGAATAACTTCGCTTACCGCTGCGTGGTTTCGGATTTCTACGGCTCGGTGACGAGTTCCGTGGCGACCTTGACCGTGACGGCCTTGCCCGTTCCGCCCGTCATCACGTCGCAGAACGTGACCAACTACGTCGGAAATAATTTCACGCTCACCGCGCTGGTCAGCGGCACGGATCCGAAAGGTGGTTATCAATGGTATCTCAACGGCGCGGCCTTGAGCGATGGCCTCACGGTGAATGGCTCGACCTTGAGCGGCACGTCCACGTCCGCGCTGGGTATCGCGCTCGCCGCGACGAACGACGCGGGATACTATTCTGTGTCCGTCACGAACATCGCCGGCGCCGCCAGCAACACGACCGCGAAACTGACGTTGCTCTACGCGCCGCCGATTTTCATCTCGCCGCCGCAGGCCTATACGACGTTCATTGGCCGCACCATCACGAATGTTGTTTCCGCCTACGGCCAGTTGTTGAGCTATCAATGGTATCGGACCAAGGCCAACGGCACATCGCCCAGCGTCATCGGCGGCGCGAATTCCGCCTCGCTCGTCACCGGCCCCGTGACGCTGCTCGACGCCACGAACTACGTCGTCGTCGTCAGCAACCCCGGCGGCAGCATCACCAGCACGCCCGTCGCCTACATCATCACGGCGTCGCCCGCACACACGTTCGTAAATTATTCCAATCAGGTTTATTTTCAGGACTTCAACTCGCTGCCGATTCCCGCTGGCAGTAGCGCGGAAGGTGGCAATCCGCTGACGATCAATTACGCCGTGACGAACATCGGCAACATCAACCTCGCCAACCCGACCAACGTCATCGTGCTCGCGAATGGAAATCCCAACGCGCCCATCATCGGCACGCTCGTTTACTCCGTGGATAATTCGTTCGACTTCGGCTACCCCGTGTTCGCCACCGGCGGCATCGGCGGCTACGGCCTTTCAAAAATGAGCGGCTGGTATGGCTGGTGCCAGCGGACGATGGGCATCTCCGCCACGCGCGGCGACCAGAGCCAGGGCGCCATCGTGGACAACGGTTTGAATTATCTCGGCGATGGCACTTCGCTCGCGGGCGTCACCAACCGCGCGCTCGGCCTCGTCGCGACGACCAAGACCGGTGTTAATTGCTTCAGTGTCGGCCTCGTCAACACCAG
>JAYVQV010000077.1:0-2814 GCA_043776855.1 Limisphaerales bacterium
ATTTCGTTCTGATAAATCCACGGATGACCGGCGACGATGCGGTCGGCTTCACCCGGCTTGAGGAGGACAGTTGGGAGCGTATCATTGATTGTAGACATAGCCGTAGGTTCGCAGGCGCGGGCATGGCGGGAAAGGAAATTCATTTTGAGCCTGACATGCCGCCGGTGAGACAACGCAGAATAAAACATAAATCCGATTGAGCGCGCCGGCTGTCCGGTTTAATCTCTGCCCATGCACCCCGCCAAAATAATTCTCGCCGTCATTTTATTTTCACAATCCATTTTCGCCGCCGATGCGCCGTGGCGGCCGTTGTTCAACGGCAAAGATTTGTCCGGTTGGGAAAGTTTTTTGAGCAAGCCGTATAAAACGTGGGACGTCGCCGGATTGAAACGCGACACGAACGGCGTTTACCTCGAACCCATCGGCAAAGGCCGCGACCCGCTGAAAGTTTTCACCGTTGAAACGGTGGACGGCCAGCCCGCGATTCACGTTTCCGGGCAGGGGTTCGGCACCATCACGCCGAGCGAGACGTTCACGAATTATCATCTGCGCCTGCAAGTGAAGTGGGGCGAGCGCCGCTGGGCGACGCGCACCAACGCCGTTCGCGATGCGGGGCTGCTCTATCATTGTCACGGCGAGTTGGGCGCGATGTCCGGCAGTTGGCCGCGCTCGGTGGAGTTTCAAATTCAGGAGCAGGACATGGGCGACCTCTATCCCATCGGCACAGCCATCAGTGTCAACGTGCATCAAGTGAAAACCAATCTATGGGCCTACGACCCAAAGGGTGCGCCGAGGACGTTCGACAAGAACCGTCGCTGCGTGAAAATGGGCGACGCCGAAAAACCGCGCGGCGAATGGAACACGCTCGACTTGTTTTGCTTCAACGGCGACAGCGTTCACATCGTCAACGGCCAGGTCATGATGCGCCTGCACAACGCGCAGCGAGTTGACGGTGCGGAACCCGCCCCGCTCTCGTCCGGCACAATCAGTTTGCAGACGGAAGGCGCGGAAGTTTTTTATCGCGCAGTTGAAATCCAGCCCATCACTGAAATCCCGGCGGCGTTTCGGGAATGACGGCGGTTACACCGCTGCGGAGAGCGTGTCAGAAAAAGACGCAAGCCAGATCAGCTTCCTCCATCGCCGATCAATGAGTTGCCGATGAGAATGAGGATGAATCAGGAGCCGCGCTTTTTCAGCAGGCGAGCCATTACATCATCCCCGGCAGATTGAAGCCCGCCGTGGCCTTGCCCATCTCCGCGTTGGAAATTTCCTTGGCCTGCGCGAGCGCCTGATTGACGGCGATGAGGATCATGTCCTCGACCACTTGCGCGTCCGCCGGATTCAACGCCGCCGGGTCAATCTTGATGGACGCCAGCGAGCCGTCGCATTTGGCGCTGACCCTCACCGCGCCGCCGCCGCTGGTGGCTTCCACGGTGCGCGTGGCGAGCTGCGTTTGGATCTGTTCCATCTGCTGCTGCATTTTCGCAGCCTGCTTCATGAGTTTGCCGAGTGACATAAATTTGGGTCTGGGATTTTGGGTCTTGGGTCTTGAAAAAAATTACGCGCGGACTTCCACAATGGTTCCTTTGAAAATTTCCAGCGCCTTTTTGATGAGCGGGTCGTTCTTGAATTCATCCTTGTTGAACGCGACGACCGCCGGTTTTTTTTCAACGACGGCGGCAGGTGCGGGCGCGGCGGGTTTGGGCGCGGTCGGCGTTTGCGCGATGGGCGCGGCAACGGGCGCGGCAGCGGCGGGGCGTTCCAAATTCACCGGTCGCTCGGCCTTGATGAATTTGATGCGCGCGTTGGCGTGGCCGAGTTCCGCGAGCTTCGTGGCGAGCAGCGCCTGATTTTTAGAATTGTCCACGAGGCCGAGGCAGTCCTCAAACTCCGGGTCGAAGCCGATGGTGAAAAGATTTTTCTCAAACGACACCGGATGCGCGTTCAACAAATAACTTCGCGTGAACGAGCTGACGCGCCCCACGGCCTCGACGAGTTGCGACCAGAGTTGCGGCAGATTGCCAGCGGCGGCGGGCGCGGAATGAATGGGCGCGGACGGGGCGACGGGCGATGACGCTGTTGGAGCGCCGAGCACCGGCTCGGCGCGTTGTTGTTGAATTGGGGGTGCGGAAGTTGGTTCGAGCCGAGCTGGTGCTCGGCGCTCCGGCGCTGGGGCGCTGGCGGCGGCAGGCGAGACGCCTGCGCTACTTTGTTCGCTGCGAAGCTGGTTCAACTGTTTCAGCACGGCGTCGAGTGAGAGTGAATTTCGCGCTTCGATGGCGCGGAGCATCGTCACTTCGAGAAGAATTTTTTTGGACGCGGCGTCACGCAGGCGGAGTTCGGCGTCGGCCAGAACTTCGAGCACGCGTGTGAACGCATCGGTAGTTGCGAGGCCGGCTTGTTCCTTGAGCGCGGCGATTTCGGCTTCGGAAACTTCGAGCAAATTCAAATCGCCTTTGGAAACTTGATAGATGAGCAGGTTGCGAAAGTGATTCAGCAGATCGCCGAGCAAACGGCCCAGGTCTTTGCCGCCGCGCGCGAGTTCGTCCAGTTGCGTGAGCGCGACTGAAATTTCTCCGGCGAGAACGGCACGGCTCAATTTCAAAATCTGCCCCTGCGCGGCGAGGCCGAACATCGAGAGCACGTCGGCCTCCTCGATTTTGTCGCCGCAAAAACTGATGAGCTGATCCAGCGTGGATTCGGCGTCGCGCATTCCACCGTCCGCGCCGCGCGCGATGGCGTGCAGGGCGGCGGCATCAATCGTGACTTTTTCTTTCGTGGCAATTTCCGCGAGATGTTTCGTGATGAGCGCGG
>JAYVQV010000078.1:0-2808 GCA_043776855.1 Limisphaerales bacterium
GCCGAAATCCTGATTCGTCATCTGGCTGCCGAGGGCGTTCTTGGAGACGTTGAGATTGTAGCGTCCCATGTAGAGGAACGAATACGTCATGCCGAGCGGAAACCAGTTGATGAAGCGCCGCCACATGAACCACGAGCCGTGCGCCAGCGGGTTGTTGCCGAAATAGCGCGCGATGACCAGCAGGAGGCAAATGGCAACGATGGCGTTGGCATAATGATCCAGCGTGAAGGTGATGAATTCCATTTTCGTCAGCGGCTGATGGCGGCAGGATGAAAACAGAGCCGCTGCCAGCGGTCAAAGTTTTTGTTGTGACAAATAAAACAGAAGCACGGGGCGCGGCCTTCAGGCCGCTTAATTAAAACTATGTCGCAAGATTGGCTGATGGCGGGAACTCGCGCGGTAGCGTCTTGGACTGCGCCAGCCCTCTGGCGCTTTGGCATCGCCAACCTTGCGGACGAAAAGCGGTTCCGATGCCATCGGAACCGCAGTCCAAAACCTCGCGGACGTTCCCTCCCGATCTAAAAACCAAGCCACACTTTTTATTGAAATGCTCTAACTGCCAGCGGGACGAGCGCAATCGGAAAAAATTAAACCTGCTTTGGTTCGGCAGGTGAAGCGGCGTGAACGCCGCGCGCCACTGCACAAACCGCCGGATGAAAATTATTTCTGCGCCGCAAGCCGCTTCTGCTTCGCCATCACCATGAGCATCGCAATGCCGCCGATGACTCCGAAGCCCGCCATCGTGGGATACCAGCAGCCCCAGCCGTATTTATCAATCAGCCAGCCGGTCGCGGGCAGCGCGATGGCCGTGCCGAAATACTGGAACGAATCAATCACGCCGGACGCAAAGCCCGCCATCTTGCGCCCGCCGATGTCCATCGGCGCCGCCGCCCCGACCAGCGAGTGCGTGGAGTTGGCCGTGAGCGAAATCATGATGAGAAAAAAACAGCCGAGAAAAATTCCCGATGGCGTCGGCCCGACCACGCCCGCATAAATAATCATCGCCGCAATCATGATGACGAGCGATTGCCCAAAGTAGAGTCCCATTGCCACGGGCGAGCGGTGACCTTTGAAAAATTTGTCCGAGATGATTCCCGAAGCGAGCGAGCCGAACACCGCGACCATCGGCATGAGAAACAACGTCCAGTGAACCGCCGAGCTTTTGGAAATGTCGAGCTTGAGCTGCTCCACGAAATACAGCACGGCAAGTTGATCCGAGCTGTTCCGCACCGCGCCGGTGCAGGCGTAGGCGACCGCGTAAAACCACACGAGCGGATGGGTGAAAATGGTGATGAAAGATTCCTTGATGGTCGAGCGCGTGCCGGAATTGTCCGCGCTCAATTCATCGTGGATCAAGCCGGGATAGCCCGCCTGCTCCGGCGATTCCTTGGGAATGAAAGCAACGAGCACGGCCATGACGGCGGTGATGATGGGCGGAATCCGGAACAGCCAACGCCAGTCGCCTTCTGCCACGACATAAGTTCCGAGCGTGAAACCAGCGAGGATGAGCGGCGCGAGATAGTTGATGCTCACCTGCCCCATCTGAATCATGAAACCAAAAATGCCCGCGAACGTCCCGCGCTCGGTGCGGTTGAACCACGCGGCGTTGATCTTGATCATGCCCGGCGCGCCGAACGATTGAAAATAGCCGTTGATGAGCCAGATGAGCGCGAAGGTGGAGAACGTGCCGACGAACGAGGAGAAGCCGTAGATCAAATTGATCGTGATCGTTCCCGCCGCGCCGATGAGCATCGCCGCGCGCCCGCCGATGCGGTCGGTGAGCAGGCCGTTAATCAATTGTCCGAAACCATACGCGACCGACCACAGGGCGAGGATGCGGGTGATGTCGAATTTATTGAAATGAAATTCCTCGACCATCCCCGGCGTAGCAAAGCGGAAATTGTAACGGCACATGTAATACGACGCATACATCAGGCCGAGAATGACCCAGTTCAATCCGCGGCGCGGACGGAAGCCGGGCGGATATTTTATGCCGCTGGCAGAATTCATCGAAAATTATTAAAACCTTGTTGCGGGAATAAACAGGAATTGCCCCGCAGGGTCAAAGCAAAACAAAAAGCCACGGAGAAAATTCTCCGTGGCTTGATGAAAATGATTTCGGGATTACTCGGCCTAGGCCTTCTTCTCGGTCTTCGGCTTTTTCTCCGCCTTGGCCTTGAGTTCCTCGGTGGTCGGGGCAACGATATCGCCACGGTGGCCGCGTTTTTCGGTGTGCGGTTTTTCTGCCACGGCAGCAGCGACGGGCGCAGCGATGGGCGTGATGCTCTCGACGCGCACTTTCAATGTGCTCTTAACATCAGTGTGCAAGTGCAGTTCGATTTCGTATTCGCCCAGCGTCTTGATCGGGTTTTCTAGGCGGATTTTCCGCTTGTCGAGCGCGATGTCGAACTGGTGCTTGAGTTCGTCGGCAATCATGCCGGTGGTGATGGCTCCAAACAGTTTTCCATCTTCGCCGGTCTTGACCTTGATGACGCAAATCAATTTGGTGAAACCCTTGGCAAGTTCGGTCATGTGGTTGAACTCATGCGCTTCGCGTTCGGCGCGCTTTTGCTTGAGCGACTCGATCTGGCGTTTGTTCGCCGAGGTCACCGGCAAAGCCAGGCGCTGCGGGAAAAGATAGTTGCGCGCGTAACCGGCGGCGACGCGAACGTTGTCAGATTCACCGCCGAGACCGACGATGTTGTGAGTGAGAATAACTTCAGTTTTTGCCATACGAAAATAATGAGTGATGAGTGATGCGTGAAAAATTAAATCAGAATGGAACGTCGTCGCTTTCCGGCGGGCCAT
>JAYVQV010000079.1:0-2797 GCA_043776855.1 Limisphaerales bacterium
GTGGGCAAACGTGGTCTGGTGCGTCATGCCTCAAGAGACGCTCGATCCCCACGCCATGTTAAAAATATTTTGCGCGGATTAAATCAGCGTCTCCCTAGACGTTGACCTGGCGAAAATGATCAGCCGGGCGCAAAAACAGGCGGTCAATAAATCTTCAACGGCTGTCAGCGCTTTCAAAAAAATCAACTGATCGGGCAGTGGCTACACGGGTATTCGGTGTTAAAAAACGAATGTCGTCAGTGGGTTTTTAGGAAATGGCTCCCGTCATTTTTCTGGATGAAGGCTTCGGCTTCGTTGCCTAAAATCCGCGCCACTTGCCAGTCGAACCAGAAGCCGGAGACGCCGTCGCCGCGATTGATGCCTGTGGCAAATTTGTTCTGCACGGATTGGCTGGCGAGGTCAAGGTGCGTGCGCGCGTCATCGGTTTTTCCCAGGCGGTATTCGCACAGTGCGAGAATGATGCCGGCGACGGCGCGGCGCGGTGAATCCGCGCCTTCGGCGAACTCGCCCTTGCGATAGTGAAACAGGCCGAGCGCGGAAGATTGCCACGCGGTTCACGACGGATTTTTCGGCGTCATGGCTTGGACGTAGGTGGTGAGATATTGCGCAATCGGCTCCAGTTGGGCGATGGCTTTGGCATCCGCCGGAATGAGCAGGCTGTTTTTGAGAATGCGTTCGTCCACGCGCGCCTCGGCCACATCGGCGAAGCGCCGGATCATCTCGCGGCGCAACCGGTCGTAGGCGTCCAGATCGCGGTTCATCACGAGCACCGGCGCTTGCGCGGAAAAATCCAGCGACGACGTGTCCAATTCTTCCGGCTGGTTGATGCGCAGCAGCATGGCGAAGCGTTCCGACGCGGGCTGCCATTCACTGCGCAGCGCGTGCCAGACGCCCAGCGCGCGAAAGACCGTGGCACCTTCCATCGTCTGCTGGTTGGCCGGCAGGGCGGCAATCAATTTGTCCGCGTCGGCGAAGCTTTCGTTGCGCAAGAGGACGGCGGCCTGAATAATTTTTTCGCGCGACTCGGCCTCCTGCCGCAAAACAATTTCGTTGGCGCGTCCTCGCTCCGCCTCCTGTTTCGCCGCCACGGCCATGCGCCGCGCCTCGCGTTCGCGGAAAAACATCACGGTGGAAACGCCCAGCCCGATGATGAGCGTGGCGGTGATGGCGCCGCCGGCGGCAAAAATAATTTTGTTCCGCCGCACGAGTTTTTGCAGCCGATAAATCCGGCCCGGCGGACGAGCCAGCACCGGTTCATTGGCGAGGTAACGCTGCACGTCCATCGCGATGGCGTTGGCGACAGTTTCAGCGGGAACTTGAGCCGCAGCGCGGGTGAGTCCGTCGGCACTTACGCGATCAACCAAGGCACGTTGTCATTGGGCGCGAACTACACCCTCAACTACACCGGCGCAAACCTGACCGTCAATCCCGCCCCGCTGTCCATCACCGCGAGCAACTTGAGCAAGACCTACGGCCAGAACCTGACGTTTGCGGGGAGGGAGTTCGCGGCCAGCGGCCTGAAGTTCAGCGACAACGTGACCGGCGCAACCTTGATGAGTGCGGGCAGCATGAGCAATGCCGCCGCCGGGACGTATCCCATCGCCGTCACCAACGCCATCGGCACGGGCCTGGGCAACTACACCATCACTTACAACAACGGCACGCTGACCGTGAATCAGGCGATTACTTTCGTCGGGGCGTCTTCCTCTGCAAACCCGTCCGGTTATCAGGACACCGTATCCTTCCTCGCCACGTTGCCTGCCGACGCCAGTGGCAGCGTGGTGTTCTCTTCCACCAACGGCGCGTTCAGCACGAACGCAGTCGCCTCCGGCAGCGCCACCAGTTCCGGCTTGGGCAATCTGCCGCGCGGCACAAACGTCATCACCTTCGCCTACCTTGGCGATGGCAACTATGTCGGCAGCACGAATGCGTTGAACCAGATTGTGACCAACCATCCGCCGGTGGTGAACGCGGCAAGTTACACGCGCAACGCGGCGGTCAACTCGTTCAAGATTGCGGTGACGAATCTGTTGACCAATGCCAGCGATGTGGATGGCGATGCGCTGGTGCTGGCGTCCGTCAGCACGACGACGAACAGCGCGACTATCATGGTGGCTGCCGGGTATATGTTGTATTACAACACCAACGCCGTGGCCGACGAGTTCACCTACACGGTGACAGACGGCTTTGGCGGGACGAATAGCGCGACGGTGAGCATCGCGACTGATTCCACGCCGTTGTTCGGCCAGAGCCAGATTGCCAGCGTGAGCAGCGGCACGGCCACGCTGAATTTCGCGGGCATTCCCGGCTACAGTTACAGCGTGCAACGTTCAACGAACCTCACAAGCTGGGCAACCATCTGGACGACAAACGCCCCGGCGGGCGGTTTATTCCAGCTCATTGATATGGGTGCGCCGGATCCAAGCGCATATTATCGGCTGCAATACAACCCGTGAAAAACTATTTATTTGTGACGGTTTGGGTTCCGTCACATTGACTAGATCGTGGGTTCTGGTTTGGGTTGGGTGGCGGTGCTATTGGGTTGACACCGCCACCCGAACCCAAAAAAGAACGAAGATAAATAAAAATCCAAGTTAAAATAAAAAACTGAAAATTTTCTGTCGGTATTTCGCCGGGAAAAGCTCCTTACACTATTGAACCCACTATTATTGGCGCAACCAATGACAAAACCTGTAAAAACATTCCAAAATCCATGAAAACATCTCATCGCTTAATGCAACGCTCAAATATTAGCCCCCACGGTGGAAAACCATTCAGTGCCGCCAAGATAGGATTT
>JAYVQV010000080.1:0-2797 GCA_043776855.1 Limisphaerales bacterium
CCGGCACGGCTTGTTCGGCGGCGCGGTTCATGGTGGTGACGAATTCATCCGCGAGTTTTTCCTGCTTCAAGGCGCGCAGGGATTTTTCAACGTATTGCAATTTTTCCGGGAGTGGAATTTTCACGGCGGCGTTATTTAGAAAGCCGCCGTCCTTGCCGAGGCTGGCGATGGCGTTTTGCAAACCCTTGCCGAGCGCGTCCTTGAGTCCGCCGGTGACTTGCGGATCGGAGAGAGCGTTCACGGCGGTCGAGAGCGCGGGCGAATTCGTGGCGGCGGCGTTAGTTGAAGTTTTATTCAGGCCGAGTTGTTCCAGCCAGCCAGCGCGGGCGGAAAACATGGAAGCGACGAGGATAAGCGGAAGGAGAAATTTTTTCATGGGCGCTAGGCAAACAGCAAAGCGGGTGGCGGTCAAGGAATCTCATCATTCACCCGGCGGTAGTGTCCTGCCATTGACTCCGCAAACCGGACATTCCTTCGGCGAACTTGCAGACGAACTGCCTGAACTTCGCGCCTGCGTTCGGAAAGTTGTCAGTTGTGTCACAACTCAAGACGCTGACGGACGGGGTGGGGCGGTTTTATTTGAATGGGCGTAAAAAACAAGTTGGCCTGCCTTTTGCTAAATCAATTCCCGTATGACAAACACAAGTTTTACCGTGCGTGAAAAAAGCGGAGTTCACCAAATCGGTTTGTTGCCGCAGAACCGGAAACAGGAATCGCACTTCGGGATGATTGACGGGGCGCTGGTCCTCGGCTTTTTGACCGCGTTCGTCGGGCTGGTCTGCCTGCTCGCGAAATAAAAATCTTCGGGAACGCCTCAAGCCGCCGCCGTGGGAGATTTACTTCTTCCCCGTCGGCGGCTGGTTCGTTTTGAAGGCCGAGCGCAGCAGCCAGTGGCGTTTCAATCCCTGCATCATGTCGTCCGCGTCCACGATGGTTTTGTAGAGTCCGCCCACGAGGTTTGTGTTGCCCCGCACCTGCGTGCTCAATTCACCCGTGATGTCGGAAAGATTGATGAGCAACGCGCCGAGGTTCGTATCCGTATTCACGAGCAAGGCATTCAAATTCGTCAGCGCGCCCTGCACTTGGAAATTTCCATTCGTTCCCAGCGCCCAGAGCAACGGGCTGCCCGGCTCGCGTAATTCGCCGCTGATGATGGTGAAATTTGTCAGCATCGGCTGCGCGGCGAGGACGGTGGCGTTCGCGGAGACGAGCGTGGTGTTCAAGTTGGAGGTGGCGACCACGGCGTTGTTCAAGATGGCGGTGAGCTGGTTCGTGAGCGCGAGAATTCCCGGCAGTGCGGCTTGCACCTGTCCGACGATTTGATCCAGCCGCTCCGCAATCGGCACGGACTCCGCCGCCGGCAATTCGATGGGCGTATCCTTCAGATGATCGTAGCTCGCGTAGCGCTGGAGTTCGTTGCGCCACACGCCGACGACGTGCTTGTTGTTAATCCGGTTGTTGTAGGCATAGACGGAATTTGATTTCAGATTCAGCGAGGCGAGCAAGTCGAGGTTGGACAACGTCAATCCTTCATAAGGTTGGTAGGGAATGAAGACCACGTTCGACTGGTTGTCGTAAACATATTGCGAGAGCTGCCACTGGTTTGTTTCCACTGCCACCAGGGCGCGCAGTTCATCAATCGTCTTGCGGAACACCGGCTGCGTGACCGTGACGGCAAAAGTTCCAATCTTGCCCCGCGTCACCTCAAGCTGGCTCTGTCCGAGAAAGCCCGCGTTGACCTTCACCAAAGAACCGCCGGAACGGATGTAGCGAAAAGCCGGCGCCTTGATCTCGAAATCCACCCGGACATTTCTTTTATCATCCGGCTCCATCGCGAAGATAGCGGTGATGTTCCCGACTTCCGAACCCATCATCAAAACCGGGTCGCCGACTTTCAGTCCGCCGGAACTTTGGATGTAGGTGCGGAACTGCGCCTTCTCCACGAACCACCCCTTGCGCTCCGCCGTGTGATAAATGTAATAGCCAAAACCGAACAGCAGCAGCGCGGCGGCGAGGAACACAAACCAGCCCACGGCGCGCTCAACTTTATTGAGGCGCGTGCGGAGTTGCGGAGTCAAATCTTGCAGCGGCATAAATTTATTAGGTCAGAGTGTTGTCTCAACCGGCTCGGCCAGCAATTCTTTTACGGCGGGGCTGCGGGCGAAGTCCTCGCCGTTCCACGCACCCAGCCCGGAAAAATTTCCCTCGTGCAGCACGGCGAACTTCCGTTTCGGATGCTGCCACGCGCGCAAATCATCCGTCGTCACGACCACCGTCAGCGGATAGCCGCCGAAAAATTCGTGGCCGGTGGCAAGTTGCTCCAGAAATTTCAACAGCCATTGCCGGTGCCGCGCGCCGAGGCCGCCCAGCGGATTATCCAGCAGCAACAACTCCGGTTTGAGCACCAGCGCCCGCGCCAGTGCCGCGCGCTGCCGCCAGCTCGCGGCGAGACTGCCCGGCGTGGAATTCGCGAACGGCGTCAGCTCCAGTAATTCCAGCAGCAACTCCACCGCGCGCGCCGCCTCCGCCTCCGCCAGATTTTTATGGTAACGCAGCGGCAACGCCACGTTCTCCGCGATGCTCAACTGATTGAACAGCCGTCCATCCGCAAAAACAATACCCACGCGCAGCCGTTCGGCGATCTGCGTCTCGTCAAACTCCTTCGTGTCGCAGGCGAACAGTCGGCACGTCCCGCGCGCCGGCGTCACCAAGCCCGCCGCGTGCATCAGCAAGTCGCTCTTGCCGGAATGTTGCTGCCCGGCCACGACCCAAAATTCTCCGGGCAACACCGACCACG
>JAYVQV010000081.1:0-2794 GCA_043776855.1 Limisphaerales bacterium
AGGATGGTGCGCCGCTTGGCGCCGATGGCTTTGCGCACGCCGATTTCGCGCGTCCGTTCGGCGACGGACACGAACATGATGTTCATGATGCCGATGCCGCCGACGAACAGCGACAGGCCGGTGATGAAAATGCCGATGCCTGCAATCGTCCCGGCGACGGCGTGAAACATATCGAGAAATTGATCCTGCTGATTGATGGCGAAATTATCCGGGTCACCGGGCGCGATGTGGCGGGTGCGGCGCATGATGGTGCGCAATTCCTCTTTGGCATCCGGCAACTCGTCCAGGCTGGCGACTTTGACCTGGATGGTGAACGCTGGATTCGACCAGATGTGCCGCGTGAACTGGGGTATTGGAATGATGACCTCGCCATCCGCCCCGCCTTGTTCGGCAAAACCACCTTGCTTGTCCATCACGCCGACGACCTCGAACTCATATTTATCAATCAGAATTTTTTCACCGATGGGCGAGGCGTTCAGAAAAAGATTCGTGGCCAGTTCCGCGCCGATGACACAGACGGGGCGTCCGCCATCGCTCTCCGCTGCCGAAATAAAACGCCCTTCGCCCATCACAATGCCGCTGGTGTATTGATAGTCCTCCGTCGTGGCAAGAATCTGCGTGGAGGTGGAAGTGCGCTTCTGATATTTCGTGATGTCCGAATCCTGCGCGACCGGGGCGATGGCGCGGGCGAGCGTCATCTGCTGGCGCAACGCGTCGCAATCCGCGAGCGTCACGTTCGGGTTGCGCGCCGCCTTGAGCCACGCATCGCGCGAATTCATGAACCAGCCGTTGCGATCCACATACAGCACATCCGCACCGATGCTGGAAATGCTGCCCATGAAGGAATTATTCACGCCCTGGATCGCCGTGCCCATCAACGTCACCGTGACGATGCCGATGACGATGCCGAGCGTCGTCAGCACCGAGCGCAGCTTGTTCGCGCGGATGGCGGCCCAAGAAATCGCCAGGCCTTCGGTGATTTCGGTGAGAAAATTCATCAAGGTAAAGTTGCGGGGGAGAAACGCAGAGACGCAGAGAACGCAGAGGAACGCAGAGGAAGAATTAGAACGGTTTTAGAAAAACTATTGCCGGTTTTTTTTAGCCGGTTGGAAGTTTCCGCGCGATTCGCTGGCTCCACGTTTGCGCGATGGCTATGGTTTGACTTAGGCCGGAACCATGCGGTTGAAAATGGGGAGCGCAGCCGCCCCGGCTGTGGTTCGGCGCGCCCTCGCGCCGAACCCGAACGCACGCAGGCCAACCGACTGGTGTTTGGTTTTCGTCCGTCCGGGCGGGTCGCGCGGGCGCGACCCGCTGCGCCCGGGGCGGGCGCGCTCCCCAATTCAACGGCTTGATTTCGGCTTAACCGTCCTGATTCGCGATCGGTCGGCTGGCGTGATGAAGCCAGCGGACAACAAAAATCTCTGCGCCGCTCTGCGTTCTCTGCGTCTCTGCGTTTTTCAGTCATGGCAGGCAGTTATTTCTT
Organism: Limisphaerales bacterium; assembly: GCA_043776855.1. GTDB lineage: Bacteria > Verrucomicrobiota > Verrucomicrobiia > Limisphaerales > UBA11358 > UBA11358. The sequence goes on from JAYVQV010000081.1 coordinate 1,484, forward strand.
CACCACTTCATCACTCGCAATCAACCCGTCGCGGATGCGGATGATGCGGCGGGCGTGCAATGCCACTTCTTCTTCGTGAGTGACGACGATGATGGTGTTGCCCTTGTCCGCAAGCTGCTGGAACAAGCCCAAAATTTCCGTGCCGGTTTTGGAGTCAAGGTTGCCCGTTGGTTCGTCAGCGAGAAGAATGGACGGGCGGTTCACCAGCGCGCGGGCGACGGCGACGCGTTGGCGTTGGCCGCCGGACATTTCATTCGGCTTGTGATGCACGCGGTCGGCGAGGCCGACGTTCGCGAGCGTTTCCAGCGCGCGTTCGCGACGTTCGCGTTTGCTGATGCCAGCATAGACCAGCGGCAGTTCCACGTTGCGCAACGCATCCGAGCGCGGCAGCAGGTTGAAGGTCTGGAAAATAAAACCGATCTCCATGTTGCGGATTTCGGCGAGCTGGTTGTCGTTCATCTCGCTGACGAGGTGGCCGTTCAATTCGTAAGTGCCACCGGTCGGCGTATCGAGGCAGCCGACGAGATTCATGAGCGTGGACTTGCCGGAGCCGGACGGCCCCATGATGGCGACGTATTCGCCGCGCTGGATCTCCAGCGACACCTCGCGCAACGCGTGAACGGTCTCCGCGCCCATCTGGTAGCGTCGGGAAATTTTTTGGAGGCGAATGAGGCTCATGCAAAAGGGGAATGAAGAAGGAAGAATGTAGAATGATGAAACGGAAACCGGTGGACGGTGCGGGTGCGCTCGTTAGTTCGCGCTTTGAACCCCTGAACCGCGCCGGCGGAGCGCCGAGTATTGCTCGGCTCGGAGGTCGAATCGGTGGCTCCTGCCGAGCAATGCTCGGCGCTCCGGTTCGTGGTGAGGGGAAGCGGGGCGCGCGAAATAAGTTGCGTCCGATAGTGGCACAGGCTTCTAGCCTGTGAGTTTCTGGCAGCGGCAACACACAGGCTAGAAGCCTGTGCCACTAGGCGATGCTGGAAAATTTTTTGGAGGCGGATGAGGCTCACAGAAATTAAAAATTAAAAATTAAAAATGCAAAATTCTTTTGCGGTGCTGTCTTCATTTTTAATTTTACATTTTTCATTTTGAATTTTTCTTAACCTTCTTCCCATCATCCAAATCGCGGCTGATGGCTTTGAAGCCGCCGGTCACGATTTCGTCGCCTTCCTTGAGGCCGTCGGTGATCTCCCAATAGTTGTCGTCGCTGATGCCGATTTTCACCGGCACGGTTTTCACCTTGTCGCCGTCCATCAGGAATACGACTTCCACCGGCTTGTTGCCGCCGTCAGATTTTTTGTCGCCTTTGAC
>JAYVQV010000082.1:0-2785 GCA_043776855.1 Limisphaerales bacterium
ACGGCGGCTTTGGCGCAGTCCCAGTCGCCAGCGGGCGCGAGCAGTTCGGGCAAGACGAGCGACGAGGGAGGCGTGACGGGCGATGGCGCGGCGGCGGTCATTTGAAAAACGTTTCCCGCAGCGAACCTTTTTCCGTGCGGATGAGCGTGCCGGGACCGACGTTGTGCCGCGTGAACCAGCCTTCTTTGGTTTCCAGCGCGAAGAGAATGTCGTTGCGCGCGGCGGTGACGCTATTGGTGTCGTTCTGTTCGAGGTGATGGATTTCCTGAATGACACCATCGCCGGTGATGTAGGCGACGGAAATAGATTCAGGACAATTCTTCATCCAGAAACCGGCTTGCTGTGGAACGCGCAGATTGAAGAGCATCGCATCCGTCTCCTGAATGTTCGTGCGATACATCATGCCGCAACGGACTTCATCCCAAGAAAGTGCGAGTTCCGCATCGAACGTTTCCGCGCCGAGATAAAGTTTCATCGTCCGCAATTTCGGCTGGGCGTGCGTGGGTTCGCTGTTTGCCAGCGGCGTCGGCGCGACGGGCGCGGGCGGAACGGACTTGCTGCAACTGGTGAGCAATGCCAGCGCGCAGAGTAGGGTGAAGGGAAATTTCATTTTCACCCGCCTAACTTGCCGGAAGCGGCGGCGGTTTTCAATGCTTCCTGTCGGATTGAAAACCTGAAGGGTGCCGCTTGCCCTGGTTATGCTTCGCGCTGGATTCCACTTCCTCTCCACCTCGGAGGCGGAGCAGCGACAGCGGCTATGGACAGGGGAGAGGAGGCCAATGGTTTGCAAAATTAAAATTCCCTCGCCCCTGCCCTCGCCCCGTTCGTGCCTCGCGGGACGAGGGAGCCAGACCGCAACCGGGTCAAGCTGCACCTCACCGGCTGGTCGCCGCCACTAAACCTTGTCCTTTGCCGCCGTTCGCCTAAATTTTGCGCGATGCAAGAACTGCCGGAACTGCTGATCGAACCCGGGCGCGCCGAAAAAAATTACTGGCGCGACTTGTGGCGTTATCGCGAGCTGTTTTATTTTCTCGCATGGCGCGACATTCTCGTGCGCTACAAGCAGACCGTCATTGGCGTGGCGTGGGCGGTGGTGCGGCCGCTGCTGGCGACGATTATCTTTACCATCATCGGCAAGATCGCGGGGCTGGGGGCCAGCACGGAAATTCCCCGCGCCCTCGTCGTGCTGGCGGCGATGCTGCCGTGGCAGTTCTTCGCCACGTCCATGAGCGAGGCGAGCAACAGCCTCGTGGGCAATGCGAATTTGATTTCCAAAGTTTATTTCCCGCGCCTCGTCGTGCCGGCGGGCGCGGTCATCACGAGCTTCGTGGATTTTCTCATCACCCTCGGCCTGCTGGCGCTGTTCATGGTTTATTACCGGTTCCTGCCCGACTGGCATCTGGTGTTTCTGCCGCTGTTTGTGCTGCTGGCGTTGGGTGCGGCGTTTGGCATCGGGCTGTGGCTGTGCGCGCTGAACGTGGAATACCGCGACTTCCGCTACATCATCCCGTTCATCGTGCAGTTCGGCATCTACGTTTCGCCGGTGCTGCTGACGAGCGCGGAGATCAAGCTGAAGCTGGGCGAAACGTTCGCGCAGTTTTACGCGTTGAACCCGATGGTGGGCGTGATTGATGGCTTTCAATGGTGCCTGCTGCGCGCGGCGACGCCGCTGAATGTCCAGGAAATTGTCACCGCCGTCATCGTCGTCGGGCTGCTGGTCGCCACGGGCATCTGGTATTTCCGCAAGATGGAACGGACGTTTGCGGATGTGATTTGAAACTCATCCTCATGCTCATCGTCATCCTCATGGATCAAATTCGAGGATGAGAATGAGGATGACGATGAGGAGGATTCCGCTTCACCCCTGGATGAAGTAGCTCAAATTTTCCAGTTCGATGGCGAGGTTGACGTTGTTGATCATCACATCTTCCGGCACGGCCAAAACAATCGGCGCGAAATTCAGGATGCCCGCCACGCCGCAATCAATCATGGTGTTCGCCACGGCCTGCGCCACGGCGGCGGGCACGGAGAGGATGGCCATCTTCACGTTGTGTTCCACGATGAACTGGCGCATGGCTGCCATCGGCAGGATGGGCAGGGTGATTTTTTTATCGCGCCTGCGGTCCGGCTCGGCGTCAAACCCGGCGATGATTTCAAAACCTTCCTTCTCAAAGCCGCGATAGGAAATCAGCGCCAGACCAAGATGACCGACGCCGACGAGGATGACCGGCTGCAAACTGGACGTGCCGAGTTCGTCGGAAATTTTCCCGGATAATTCCGCCACGTCGTAACCGAGGCCGCGCGTGCCGAACGTGCCGAAGTAGGCGAGGTCTTTGCGGAGCTGCGTGGGCTTGACGCCGGCGGCCTTGGCGAGCGCCTCGCTGGAAACCGTGCCGATGCCGTTCTCGCGCAGCCGCGCCAGGCAGCGCGAATAAATCGAGAGCCGGTAAATCGTTTTGCGCGGAATAATGGGGCGGCCAGCTTTCTTCACGGCGGGAAAATAGGCGAGTGCCACGCGGGCGGCAAGCTTGCGGAAGCAACGAACGTGTCGCGGAGCGCGGGTCTATGACCCGCAGCGGCCACGCCCAAACCGAATCGTTGCCAATAAACGGTGACGTTCGGAAATCTGGAACGGCTGCGGCTCGCAGAGCCGCGCTCCGCAAATGAGAACACTGCCGAGGCAACCGCGGGTGCATCTTGACACTGTTCTTATCCGGCGGCAGGCGAAAGGAATTTCCCCCTTGCCCGGACAGGCGGGACGCCTGTGCTACAAAGGCGGCGAAAC